>JANNGX010000080.1:0-10451 GCA_031404115.1 Gemmatimonadales bacterium
CCGCGATCGCCGGTGGGAAGGTGGCGACCCTGATCGTCCATGATGCTGATGCGCACCTCGGTGCCTGGTCCCACCGAGCCGGGGAGCCGCGGGCCGGGGGGCAGGGGGTTGGAAGACATCTGGTGGGCGGCCTCGGTCATGCCATACGCCTCGAGGACCGGCGCACCGAAGGCGGCCTCCAGGTCGGACATCACCTTTGGTGGGAGCGCTGCGCTGCAGGACCGGATGAACCGGAGGTGCTCGGCGCCATCGGGCCGGGCGGCCCCGGCACCTTTGCCGGCCCGCGCCAGCAGGAGCTGGTGCAGCGTGGGCACCGCCGAATACCAGGTGACGCCGTGATCGCGGACGATGCGCCAGAAGGAGAGCGGGTTGAACTTGCCAGGGACGACCACGGTGCCCCCGGTGGCGAGGGTCGCCAGCGTGGAAGCGACCAGCCCGTGCACGTGAAAGAGCGGCATGACGCAGAGGGTGACGTCCCGGGCGGTGAGCGCGTAGCTGCGGGCGACGTTCCCCGCCGAAATGGACAGGTTTGCGTGGCTGAGTGGGACGCGCTTGGGGCGCCCGGTGCTGCCGCTGGTGTGCAGGATCAAGGCGACGTCGTGCACAGCAGGCGGGTCGAAGGACCGCCCCCGGGCCGCTCCGGCGAGGCGGACTGCACCGGCCGGGTCCATCTCGACGGAGAGCACCGGAAATTTGTCGACGGCGGCACGCCGGGCCTCGGCCGCGCCATCCGGCGGGAGCAGCAGGACCCGCGCGTTGGTGTCTTCGAGATAAAACCGGAACTCGTCCTCCTTGTATCCCGGGTTGAGCGGCGCGGCCGTCCCCACCATCGAGGCGGCGAGAAACGACACGATCGCGGGAATCCCGTTGGGGAGCGCCAGGCCGACGCGGTCGCCCCGTCCGATGCCGGTCGCGGTGAGCGCCTCCGCGAGGGACTGCACCTGACGTCTGAGCGATCCGTAGGAGACGCGAATGTCCTGCTCCGGGTCGATGACCGCAATCTGGTCGTCGGGGATCGGGCGCAGGAGGTCGAGCAGCGTGGTCGGTGCGGAGAGGCGTGGGACCATGATCGATCGGAATGTCACCCCGGACCCGGAGGCCGTCAACCGGGAATCGTGCGCCGCCAGGCGCCACCGACCCGGGTTGGCGAGGGGAGGTGTTAGATTTTGTCGATGCCCATCTTGCCTCTGCTTCTCCTGATTTCCGCCGCCGCTGCGCCCGTCTTTGCGCAGGACCCAACCGGTACCAAGCTGTCCGGGCTCTGGCAGCTTGAGAAGGGCAAGGTGAAGTCAGACGGCCCTAAAACGGTCATGATCCGATCTGATTCCAGCGCCTCGTGGGGAAAAGAGACAGTGCGATGGCGGCTCAAACCCGGCCAGATCATGATTGCGCTGGGGGGCGAGTGGGAGACCTACGGGCTGAAGCTGAAGGGGGATCACCTCACGCTGTCAGGCGGCGATCTGACCGATCCCATCACTCTCAAGAGGGTAGGGCAGGCCACCCCGCGGCCTGCCAACGTTCCGGTGCCCCCAGACCCCAACACCGAACCGCCGAGCCTCCAGGGCCCCGGGGCCTGACTCAGCGTCGGGGCCGCTGCACCAGCCGGGTTAAAACTCCCAGCATTCGAAGGAAGGGTCCCGAGAGCGGCTCGATCCACCGCTTGAACGGCCGGAGGACGGCCTGGGTCTCCTCGAGCGGCCTGCGGTGGTCCGGCTCCGCAGCGGTTGCCGGAACGAGAGTCTCTTGGTCAAACGAGATGCTGAGCGGACGCTCGGATCCGTCTCCCCGATCCACCTCCCCATGCTTCCCGGAAGCGATCGAAGAAGGACCAGGGGCAGCGCGATCATCTGTATCGCGGCGATCCACAGCTCCCCGGCCCGCGAGGCAGGTCAGGTGGCCGATGAGCCCGAGGATCACGCCGCCGGCCAGGCCTGCCAGAGACCGCCAGGTCAGCGCGGCGCGGCATGCATGGCGCGGGGCCTAGGCGGTCCAGAGATCCGGCAGGGCACTCGGTGCGAGGGTGATGCGGATGGGCGCCAGGGGCGCATCCTGCTCGGCGACGTACAACTCTCCGAGAAACCCCGACCGCCGGAGCACCGGCTCCACCGCGGCCCTGGCCGCGTCCGGCGAATTGCAGCGCTGGCTCAGGTGCGCCAGGACCACCGTCACCAGCCCCACGTGTTGCAGCTCGGTCAGGAGCTGCGCCGTGGCCCGGTTGGAGAGATGCCCTCCACTTCCGGCGATCCGATGCTGCACCGAGGCCGGATACCGGCTGGTTCGGAGCATCACCTCGTCGTAGTTGGCTTCCAGCACGATGGCGTGCAGCTCCCGGAAGTGATACCGCAGCGCCTGGGTGGCGCGGCCAAAATCGTAGGCGACGCCGAGGCAGAGGCCGTCCGACGTAGTGACGGTGAGCGCGAACGGTTCCGCCGCATCGTGGAGCAGGGAGCACGCAGCGAGCGTGAACGGCCCGCACTCGGTGCGCGAGGATGTGCGGAGCGGCCGGAACTCGACATCGGTCGGGGCGCCCAGTGCGGTCCAGGTGCCCGCCGAAGCGAGCACCGGGACCCGGTGCCGCCGGGCCAGCCGGACGGCGCCGTGCGCATGATCGCCGTGTTCGTGGGTCAGCGCGATACCGCAGAGCCCGTCGAGGCTCACGCCGGCGAGCTCGGCGCGCCGGGCGATCTCCCGGGCGCTGAAGCCGGCGTCGAGCAGGATCACCGAACCGGCAGCGGAAAGCGTGCAGGCGTTGCCGCGCGAGCCGGAGCCCAGCAAGGTGAGCAGGGTCATCGGGCCAGCCGGGCGTGAATCGCGCGGAGCGATGCCTCGATGCGCACGTCCACCTCCACCTCGCGCCGCGGCAGTATTCGTCCCGCAATCCGCACGAAGCCCTCGGCGTTCAGGGACTCGTGGCCGCCGGTACCCCAGGCGAAGGGCGGCACCCATTTGGGCACCTGTCCTCCCACCACGTTCGCGCCGGCTCCCACCACGCTCCCGGTAGAGAGCAGCGTTCCGATCCCGGTCTTGGCGTGATCCCCGAAGAGCGTGCCGAGATTCATGCGACCGGTCGGGAGCCGGCCACCGGGAAGGTCGAGCCGCACTTCGCCGTAAGTGTTCTTGAGGTTGGAGGTGATCGTCCCGGCGCCGAGGTTGACCCACTGGCCGATGACGCTGTGCCCCACGAACCCGTCATGACTCTTGTTGGCATACCCGAGCATGACAGTGGTGGACATCTCGCCGTGTACCCGGCAGCGCGGACCGATAGCCGAATGGCGAATCGCGCCGCCCAGCAGGAGGGTGCCCGGCCCGGCGAAGAGCGGCCCCTCCAGGCGCGTCCCGGAGCGGACCTGCACCCCTTCTTCGAGGACCACGACGCCGTGGCGGACATCGAAGATCACGCCCGGCTCCACGGCCGCGCCGAAGCAGGCGACATCGCCCGGGTTCCCCAGGACGATCACGCCATCGGGAACCGGATCGGGTCCCGCCACCAGCGCGTCGGCGCAATCGCCGGGAAGCAGATGCTCAATTGCGGTGATCAGATCCCACGCTCCCTGAAGGAGCAGGCCGTCGATGGGCACCGCCGGACCGTGTTCGTGGGGCCCCTCCCAGGTGTCGCCGTCCGCGACGATCCAGGCGACGGTGGCATCTTCGTGGGTGAGCCGGCGGACCTCCGCGCCGAAGTCGAGGCCGAGGCCGGCCGGTGCGAAGTCGGAGCGCACCACCACGGCTGGCCCGGCCACGGGGCCCGGTTGGACCACCGGCGCGGAATCCACGTCGGCAAACTGTGCCACGTGGTTTCCCATCACGACTGTCTCCTCGAGACCCAGGATTCCGGTCCATCGATCCCGGATGCGCCACGCGCCGGCCCGCAACTCGGCGATCGGGCGGGCGCCGGCAAACGGTTGCCACGCGAGTCCCGGATTGACCGGTTCGAGGCAGACCAGGCGGGTCACGGAATGTCCCGCACGTCGGGGGACAACGCCTTGAGGGTGCGCTTGAGATCCGCGGCGCCCGACCGGTTGAGCACCAGCACCCGTCCGTTGGCGGCCACCACGATGGCCTCACGCATGCCGCTCACCACGATCGGAGTGCCGTCGCTCCAGGCGATGCAATCGCTCGATTCGAACATGGTCACCGGACCGACGACCACATTGCCCCGGGCATCGCGGGGGCGCACCCGGGCCAGCGCCTCCCAGGTGCCGATGTCGTCCCAGTCGAAGTTTCCCGGGACCACGGCCACCGCCTGGCTCCGTTCCAGGACACCCACGTCGATGGAGACCGAGGTCACAGCCTTGAAAAAGGCAGCGACGTTGCCGTTGGCGAGGTAGCTGAGGTGCGGGGCGATTTCGGGCGTATGGGCGTGCACCTCGGCCAGCAGACGCGGCGCGGTCCAGGCAAACAGGCCGCTGTTCCAGAGGGCGCCCTGTTCCATCAGGTCGAGCGCGGTGGCGGCGTCCGGCTTCTCGGTGAACCGGACCACGGTGCGGGCCTCCGGCCCGAGCGGCGTGCCCGGAATGATGTACCCGTAGCCGGTCTCGGGCCGGGAGGGCACGACGCCGACCGTCACCAGTCGGTCGTGGGTCCGGGCGGCGAGCAGCGCGGTCTCGGCGGTCCGGGTAAAGGCGGCCTGATCGCCGACGGTCCAGTCGGCATGGAGCGCAAGCACGGTCGCCGATGGATCGCGGCGGAGGGCCTCGGTAGTGGCCCATACCAGTGCCGGCCCGGTCGAGGCCGAGCGGGGCTCGATCAGCACGTTGGCTGGATCGAGCTGCAGGTGTTCGATCATCATCGGCGCAAGCTGGGGATTCGTGACGACCAGGGTACGGGATGCGGGGATCATTCCCTGGAGGTTGTCCAGGGTTTCCCGCGCGGTCGTGCGGGAGCCCGCGAGCGGCAGAAGCTGCTTGGGCCGGGTGGGTGAGCTGAGCGGCCAGAAGCGGGACCCCGAGCCTCCGGCGAGGACGACGGCCCAATCCATCGCTAGAGCAGACCGGTCAGCGACGGGCGGCGGGTGCGGATCTCGTAGAGCAATGGCCCCAGATCCCGGCCGGGATGGGCCAGCACCACGAGCGTGGCGGAGGAGCCGAGCGAGGTGAGAATGGCGGGACCGTCGCCGAAGTCGAGGACCGCGGTGCGGAGGGGTCCGCAGCGGCCGGCGCCGCCGAACTGCTCGGCGTGGCGCATGGTCGTCACCGCGAGCGCGGCCACCGCGTCGCCATCGGCGTCGGCGTGCAGGGCGTCGTGAATGACCAGCCCGTCCTCGCTGATGATGGCCGCACCCCGCACGGAGTCGCCTGCCTCGAAGCCCTGGATGATCTCCCGCAAGCCTCCCATTGCGCCTCGTATTTTTTGGGGGTCAGGAGATGGCGGTAAGGTTATGAGGCGAGTGGACCGAAGTCAAGAAAACACTTTGAGTTGACCCCACTTGGGTCCTCCCTTAAACTTGGGGTTCTACCATGCGTCCGACCAGTCTGATTTCCGCGTTCTGCGCCCTCCTGGCCGCGGCGGCCCTTGCGGGCTGCGGCGACCCGCTCAGCCTGCTTCCCGCCCGAATCGAGAACCGCGAGGACACCGTGACCGTCTGGGCGGCCACCAACACGCCGCTCAACCTGCCGTCGGGGTACATCATCCCGGCGCGGCAGCGGGTCCGGCTGGACCAGGTCTCGAGCTTCGATTTCATCTATGATGTCGATCGCGACGGCAGGACTATCCTGCTTCCGCTCGGCGCGGTGGTCAACACCGGAACCACCGGCGGGATCCCCGGCTTCCTCGAAACCAGCACGCCGTTCAACCAGATCACGCTCGCCGAACAGCTGGGCTACATCACCGCGGACACCGTGCTGGCCGAGTTGGGCAAGGTGTATTACGTCCGCGCCGCCCTCGATGGGAGTTGTTCGCTGGGGGTGCCGTATTATGCCAAGCTGGAAATTCTCGCCATAGACGCGCCGACCCGGTCGATGAGATTTCGCATCGTCACTAACGTCAACTGCGGATATCGCGGGCTCGAGCTCGGACTTCCCAAGAAGTGATCGACGTCAAGCTGCTCAGACAGGATCCCGCGGGAGTGCGGGCCTCCCTTCTGCGCCGCGACGACGACACGGTCTCCGCGGCGCTGGACGAGGTCCTGGCGCTCGACCGACGCTGGCGTGACCGCATCACCGAAACCGAGCAGCTCAGGGCCCACCGCAACGCCGCCACGGAAGAAGTCGCGCGCCGTAAGCGCGCCAAGGAACCGGCCGACGAGCTCCTCGCGTCGCTCAAGCTCTCCTCCGACCGGGTCAAGGCGCTCGACGCCGAAATTCGCGAGCTGGAAGACATGCTTCACCAGGAGCTGCTCCGGATTCCCAATCTTCCCCATCCCGCGATTCCCACCGGTCCCGCTGCGGCCAACCGGGTGGTGCGCGAGTGGGGTGCCATTCCGGCCTTCGACTTCACGCCGCGCCCGCATTGGGAGCTGGGCGAGACGCTGGGCATCCTCGACCTGGTGCGCGGCGCCAAGCTCTCGGGCTCGGGCTTCCCGGTTTTCGTTGGTGCGGGGGCGCGGCTGGTGCGCGGGCTCGCGAACTTCATGCTTGATCTGCACACCCGTGAGCATGGCTATCTGGAGGTGGCGCCTCCCTTCATGGTGAACCGCGCCAGCCTCATCGGGACCGGCCAACTTCCGAAATTCGAGGACGATCAGTACGGGATGCCGCGGGACGATCTGTTCCTCATCCCGACCGCCGAGGTGCCGGTCACCAATCTCCATCGGGACGAGATTCTCGACGCGGCCCAGCTCCCCCGGGCTTTCGTGGCCTTCACGCCCTGCTTCCGGCGCGAAGCCGGTGCGGCCGGCAAGGATACCCGCGGGTTGCTGCGGGTCCATCAGTTCGACAAAGTGGAGCTGGTGCGCCTCACCCGTCCCGACGCGAGCGAAGCCGAACACCAGCTCCTGACCGGACACGCGGAGGCGGTGCTGCAGCGGCTCGAGCTTCCCTATCGGGTGCTGGAGCTCGCCAGCGGAGACACCGGATTCAGCGCGGCGCGCACCTACGACCTCGAGGTTTGGGCCGCGGGCGTGGGCACCTGGCTCGAATGCAGCAGCGCCAGCACCTTCACCGACTTCCAGGCCCGCCGCGCCAACATCCGGTACCGACCGGCGCCCGGCGCCAAGCCGGAGTTCGTCCACACCCTCAACGCCTCCGGGGTGGCCTTCGCGCGGACCATCGCGGCGCTGCTGGAGAACAACCAGGCTCCCGATGGTTCGGTGCGGATTCCCGGCGCCCTGGTCCCCTACGTCGGCACGGACCGGCTCCTCCCTGACTGACATGACGGCCGGACCGCCCGGCCGGGACTGGGCCCGGACGCTGAACCCCGAACAACGGGAGGCGGTCGCGCACGTGTCGGGGCCGCTCCTGGTTCTGGCCGGCGCCGGCTCGGGGAAGACCCGGGTGCTGACCACGCGCATCGCGGTGCTGATGGATGAACACGGGGTTCCGCCCGAACGGATCTTTGCCGTGACGTTTACCAACAAGGCCGCCGCGGAAATGAAGCACCGGATCGCGACGCTCCTGTCGCGCGATCCCACCGGCCTGTGGATCGGGACCTTTCACAGCCTCTCGGCCCGACTGCTGCGTCGCGAGGCCGAGCGCCTCGGGTTCTCCCGGCAGTTCACGATCTTCGACGAAGACGATCGGCTGGCGCTGATTCGCCGGCTGCTCGAAGAGCGCAACATCCCCGCCAAACTGTTCCCGCCCCGCGCAGTGCAGGCGATCATCTCCTCCGCCAAGAACCGGATGATGTCCGCCGACGAGCTCGGCGCCACCGCCGGATTCGACCGGCTCACCCAGATCGCCGCCGAGCTGATGGATCCGCTCGCGGCCGCGCTCAAGCGCCAGAACGCGATGGATTTCGACGACCTGATGCTGCACCCGCTGACACTGTTCCAGGAGCACCCCGATCGCCTGGCCTGGTGGCGGGAACGCTTCGGGTTCGTGATGGTCGACGAATTCCAGGACACCAACAAGGCCCAGTACGAGCTGGTGCGGTACCTCGGCGGACACGGCAATGTGTTCGCGGTGGGCGACGACGATCAGTCGATCTATGGCTGGCGTGGCGCGGAAGTGAAGAACATGCTGGACTTCCAGCGCGACTTCGCCGCCGTTCGAGTGGTGCGACTCGAAGAGAACTACCGGTCCACCCAGGTCATTCTCGACGCGGCCAATGCGGCGATCAGCCGAAATACCGGGCGGCTCGGCAAGACGCTCCGGACCCGGCGCGCCGGCGGCGAGTCGGTGACCGTGGTGGCCGCGGCCGACGAGCGCGACGAGGCGGAGTACATCGCGCGGGAACTGGCCAAGCGGAGCTCGGCCGGCGAATGGGCGCTGGAGGACATGGCCGTGCTCTACCGCACCAACGCCCAGTCCCGCGCGATGGAGGAGTCCTTCCGCCGCGCCGGTGTGGCGTACCGGGTGGTCGGCGCCATCAGTTTCTACGAGCGGCGCGAAGTGAAGGACCTGCTCGGCTACCTCCGGCTGATCGCGAACCCTTCCGACGACGAAGCGTTTCTGCGCGCCATCGCGGTGCCGAGGCGCGGCATCGGCGAAGCGAGCCTGGAGATCTTCCGGATCGCCGCCTCCGGCTGGGGCAAGACGCTGCTGGAAACCGCGCGGATCGCCGACCGGGTCACCGGGCTCCGTCCCAACGTGCGCGAGGGCCTCCAGCGCTTTGCCGGGCTGATCGACGATTTCCGCGCCAAGAGCGCGACGGCCGCGCCGGTGCTGATTCTGGAGGCGCTGATCGGGGCCATCGACTACGAAGCCGTGCTGCAGGCGGAGGGGCAGGAGGGCCTCGATCGCTGGGAGAACGTGCGGGAGCTGGTGGCCGCCGCCGCCGAGTGGTCCGAGGTGGTGACCGAGGACGACGCCAGCACACCGCTGGAGCGCTATCTCACCGAGGCGGCCCTGCTCTCCGCCGTCGACAAGAGCGACGGCGACGACGGCGTCACGCTCATGACCCTGCACACCGCCAAGGGGCTGGAGTGGCCCGTCGTGGTGCTGGCCGGCCTCGAAGACGGCCTCTTCCCGCTGGGTCGCGCCATGGAAACCCAGGCCGGGCTCGAGGAAGAACGGCGATTGTTCTACGTCGGGCTGACTCGCGCGAAGGACAAGTTGTATCTCAGCTGGGCGCGGGCCCGGCGTCGGGGCGGCGAGCTGCGTCCCGGCATTGCCTCTCGATTCGTGGAGTCGGTACCCGCCGAGCTGCTCGAAGAGCGGAGCACCGCATCGCTCTGGGCGCCCAAGCGCACCTCGGGCGGGTGGCTCGCACCGTGGGAGGTCACCAGCGTGCCTCGCGCCACGCCGGTCCGCCTCTACGCGCTGGAAGAGAATCAGCAGAACCAGGATTCGCCCCGACTGGTGAAAGGCGAGCGGGTCCGGCATCGCAAGTTCGGGAGCGGCACGGTGCAGGGGCTCTCGGGACTCGGCAAGGACCTGAAGGTCGGCGTACTGTTCGACGAGCCGGACATCGGATTGAAGCAGCTCCTGGTGGCGTTTGCCGGGCTGGAGCGGGATTGGGGGGAAGGCGCATGAGCGTTTCCGCGAACGACGTGCGTCAGGCGGCCCGGCTGGCGGAGCTCGCGGTGGAGGAGGCCGACCTGCCGGCCCTCACCGCGCAGCTGGACCGGATCGTGAGCTTCGTGGCGCAGCTCGCGGAGGTGCGCGGCCTCGAGGACGCCGGCGTTTTCCAGGCCGGCCCGGAGCGCACACCGCTGCGTCCCGACGTGGTGAATCCCGCCCCGCTGGCCCGGCCGCCGGCCGCGATCGCCCCGGAATTCATCGACGGATTCTTCGTGGTCCCGAGGCTCGGAGTCCTGGGGGAGCCATGAGCGTTCGCCGGACGGCGCGGGACGTGGGAGAACGACTGGCCGCCGCGAGCCATCTCAACGCTACCCTGGCCTGGTCGGAGGCGGCCCTCACGGCCGAGGCCGAACGGGTCGACGCCATGGCGACCCGAGGCTCGCTCCACGGCGTGCCGATCGCGCTCAAGGACAACATCGTCACCATTGACCAGCCCACCACCTGCGGGTCGCGGATTCTGGCGGGGTATGTCTCGCCCTTCAACGCGACGGTCACGGAGCGACTCCGGGCGGCCGGCGCGCTGATCGCCTGCAAAACCAACCTCGACGAATTTGCGATGGGCTCGTCGACCGAGCACTCGGCCTACGGCCGGGTCCTCCACCCGCTGGATTCCGCGCGTGTTCCGGGCGGCTCGTCGGGCGGCTCGGCGGCGCTGGTCGCTGCGGGAGTGGTACCCGCGGCGCTCGGCTCCGAAACCGGCGGCTCGGTCCGCCAGCCGGCCAGCTTCTGCGGCATCGTGGGAGTGAAACCGACCTACGGCCGGGTGAGCCGCTACGGGCTGGTCGCGTTCGGCTCGTCGCTGGATTGCGTCGCGGTCTTCGGACGCACCGTGGG
>JANNGX010000081.1:0-12808 GCA_031404115.1 Gemmatimonadales bacterium
GTTGAGCTCGCGGTAGGGCACCACACCCGTGGCGATCGCGGCCACGATGATGTAGAGCACAGTGCAGATGAGCAGGGAGGCGATAATGCCGATCGGCATATCCCGCTGCGGATTCTTGGCCTCCTGCGCTGCGGTACTCACGCTGTCGAAGCCGATATAGGCGAAGAACACCACCCCCGCACCGGCCACCACGCCGGTAAATCCGAAGGCGTCGCGCGGGCCCTCATTGGGTGGAATGAACGGCTGCCAGTTGGTTGGATCCACGTGGCCAACAGTCAGGGCGATGAAGACAACGACCACCGTCACCTTGATGAACACGACCACATTGTTCAGATTGGCCGACTCCTTGATGCCCACCACCAGCAGCGCGGTCACCAGCGCCACAATGATCACCGCCGGGACGTTGAAGAGCGACTGCACGTACGGGCCGCCGGTCAGCGCGGCGCAATCAGCGGCGGCCTGGGTCGATCCGTCTATCACGGAAACGCAGAGCCCCCGCGCCGCGGAGTATTGGCCGGGAATGTGCACGCCCAGGTTCTTGCTCAGGAATGAGGAGACGTAACCCGACCAGCCGATGGCGACAGTGGTGGCCGAGAGCGCGTATTCGAGGATCAAGTCCCAGCCGATGATCCAGCCGAACAATTCGCCCAGGGTGGCGTAGCCGTAGGTGTAGGCACTGCCTGCGATCGGCACCAGCGCGGCGAACTCGGAATAGCAGAGCGCCGCGAACACCGAGGCAATACCGGCGAACACGAACGAGAGCACCACTGCCGGTCCGGCGTTCTGGGCCGCCACCGTCCCGGTGAGGACGAAAATGCCGGTGCCGATGATGGCGCCGATGCCCAGGAGCGTGAGGTTAAGCGGCCCCAGCGCCCGTTTGAGGCTGTGATCGCCGGCCGCCTCGGCCTGCAGTGAGGCGATGCTCTTGCGCCGGAAAAGATCCATGTGAGGTGCTCCTGCTCGGGGAAAGGGTCGGTCAGGCGCCGGAGCGCTCGGCCGGAGTGCGATTCAGCACCGAATGGCGCATTCCATACGCGAAATACAGCACCAGCCCGATGGCGAGCCAGATCAGCAAACGCTCCCAGGTCCGCCACGGCAGGAAGTACATCAGGTAGACCGCGGAGAGCGCCGACATGGGCGCCACGAACCAGACGAGCGGCGTCTTGAATGGACGATGCAGCCCGGGCTCCCGTACCCGGAGCACCATCACGGCCAGGGCCACGATCACGAAGGCCAGGAGCGTGCCGATGGACACCAGCGAGCCGGCGTCCCGAACGGTCAGGAACCCGGCGGGAATCGCCACCGCCAGGCCGGTGACCATCGATGTGATGTAGGGGGTCTTGAATTTCGGATGGATCTTGCCGACGAACGGTGGCAGGAGCCCGTCCTTCGACATGGTATAGAAGATCCGCGACTGTCCCAGGAGCATCACCAGGATCACCGAAGAGAGGCCGGCAATCGCGCCCAGCTTGATGAAGGTGGCGATCCAGCCCAGCCCCGCACGATCGGCCACCATCGCAATCGGATCGGGCACGTTGAGCTCGGCGTAGGGCACGACACCCGTGGCGATGGCCGCAACGATGATGTAGAGAATGGTGCAGACGATCAGCGAGGCGATGATGCCGATGGGCATGTCCCGCTGGGGGTTCTTGGCCTCCTGCGCCGCGGTACTGACGGCGTCAAACCCGATGTAGGCGAAGAACACCACCCCCGCGCCGCTGACGACGCCGGTGAAACCGAAGCTCTCGCGCGCGCCGGTGTTGGGCGGAATGAAGGGGTGCCAGTTGTCGGGATTGACCGCCTGAGCGGCGAGGGCGATGAACAGCAGGACCACCGCCACCTTGATGACGACGATCACATTGTTGACGCTGGCCGATTCCTTGATGCCGATGATCAGGAGCATCGTGACCAGGGCGATGATCAGCACCGCCGGCATGTTGAACAGCGCGGTCACGTGGGGTCCGGCGGCCAGCGCGGCGCAGTCGGCCGCGGCCTGGGTGGATCCGTCGACCGTCGACACGCAGAGCCCCCGGGCGGCGGAGAACTGGGCCGGGACGTTGATCCCGAAGTCTCGCAGGAACGAGACCACGTAACCCGACCAGCCGATTGCCACCGTCACCGCGCCCAGCGCGTACTCGAGGATCAGATCCCACCCGATGATCCAGGCGAAAAACTCGCCCAGAGTGGCATACCCGTAGGTGTAGGCACTGCCGGCGATCGGAACCAGCGACGCGAACTCGGAGTAGCAGAGCGCCGCGAACATCGAAGCGACCCCTGCGAAGACGAACGAGAGCACCACCGCGGGGCCGGCGTTTTGTGCCGCCACCGTACCGGTGAGCACAAAAATGCCGGTGCCGATGATCGCGCCGATCCCGAGCGCGGTGAGGTTGAACGCCCCCAACGAGCGCCGGAGCGCCGTGCTTGATTCGGCCTCGGCCTGCAACGCGGCAATGCTCTTGCGGCGGAAGAGATCCATGTGACTCCGGGGATCAGGATTCAGGATTCAAGGGCCAAGGAGAATTCAGGGAGAGGGCTACGCACTGTAGTTCGGAGCCTCTCGGGTGATCGTCACGTCGTGCGGATGCGATTCCCGCAGTCCGGCCGTGGTGATACGCAGGAACTCGGTGTCCTGCTGCAGGGCAGCGATCGTGGCGGCTCCGCAATACCCCATGCCGCTGCGGAGCCCTCCCACCATCTGATAGAGTACGTCGGAGACCGGCCCCTTGTAAGGGACCCGGCCCTCGATGCCCTCGGGAACCATCTTGGAGGGGGAGAGCTCCCCCTCCTGAAAGTACCGGTCCGCGGAGCCGTCCTGCATGGCGGAGATGCTCCCCATGCCCCGGATCAGCTTGTAGCGCCGGCCCTCGGCCAGGATGCTTTCGCCGGGACTTTCCTCGGTGCCAGCGAGCATCGAGCCCATCATCACCGTGGCCGCGCCGGCGGCCAGGGCCTTCACAACGTCTCCCGAGTACTTGATGCCGCCGTCGGCGATGACCGGCACCTCGCCGGCGCCGCGGACCGAGTCCACGATAGCGGTGATCTGGGGCACGCCGACGCCGGTCACCACCCGGGTAGTGCAGATGCTGCCAGGGCCGATGCCGACCTTCACGGCGTCGACGCCTCGGCGGACCAGTTCCCGGGCGCCCTCCTCCGTGGCCACGTTGCCCCCGACCAGCTGAATCTCGGGGAAGGCCTGGCGGAGCCGGTCGATCGTCGAGAGCACGCCGGCGCTGTGCCCGTGGGCCGAATCCACCACCAGCACGTCCACCCCGGCGTCGATCAGGGCCTTGGCGCGCACCAGCGTGTCGCCGCCGGCGCCCAGCGCCGCGCCGACACGGAGCCGGCCGTGCTGGTCCTTGTTGGCGTCGGGGTGCTGCCGCCGCTTGAAAATGTCCTTGACGGTGATGAGGCCGCGAAGCACGCCGCCGGCATCCACCACGGGAAGCTTCTCGATCCGGTGCCGTGCCAGGATTCGCTCCGCCTCTTCCAGCGTGGTACCCACCGGCGCCGTGACCAGCTTGTCCTTGGTCATGGCCTGGTGAATCGGCTGGTCGAGATCGCGCTCGAACTGGAGGTCCCGGTTGGTGATGATCCCGATCAGGCGTCCATTGCCGTCCACGATCGGCACGCCGCTGATCCGGAACCGCTTCATGAGCACGGCCGCTTCGCGCAGCGGCCGGTCGGGACCCAGTGTGATCGGGTTCCGGATCATCCCGCTCTCGCTCCGCTTGACCCGGTCGATCTCGGCGGCCTGACGGTCGATTGCCATGTTCTTGTGCACGACGCCGAGGCCGCCGGCGCGCGCCATCGCGATGGCCATTTCCGATTCGGTGACGGTGTCCATCGCGGCGGCGACCAGCGGGATCTGCAGCGGGATGCTTCGGGTGAAGAAACTTGCGGTCGTGACGTCTTGTGGATGGACGGTGCTGTGGCGGGGAACCAGGAGGACGTCGTCGAAGGTGAGCGCCACGCCCGGACGGAGTAAACTCATCCGGAAGATTACGGCACCCGACGAGCTAAATCAAGATCGTCCAGCGCCTTTCGGGCCCGGTTCCACCGGGGGAGCGACCTTGGGCGGCGCGGCCGAATCGGGCGGCACCTGCTTGGGCGACTCGGCCGCTTGCAGCGCCTCGTCGACCACGCTCTGCGCCGCCGCCGCCACCCCCTTCATCACCTTGCCGGCGCTGTCCATCAGGCCGGTGGTGCCCTTGATGGCCTTGATGGGTATCCGGGCGGCGCGCATGGTGTCTTCGATGCCCTCCGAAATCTTGGCAAACAGGTTCGACGGCGCTGCGCGCGACGCGTATTTGCTCTCGAGAAACTCCACGTAGTCCAGGATCTGGTATCCGCGCTCGTCGGTCAGGGTTTCCAGACGGCGTTGAATGCGCTGCATGAGCTGCTCGTTCATCGGATCCTCGAATCTCCGCCGCCGAGCCGCATCAGCTCGACCACGGGCGTGGCGAGGTAACGGGTCCGCCCGGCGCGGATCGTCACCATCACCGAAAGTTCCTCCAGGGGCTTCAAGCCCTTGAGACGGTCTACCTGCTCCTTCGAGACCAGCACGTACACGAAACCGGTCTCGGGCAGGGGCCCGCGCGTCAGGAGGTACGGGTGACCCAGCGGCATCTCGGAGCGAAGCTCATCCGCCTGTTGATGGGCCAGAAACTGGAGCCGCCAGTCCACCGTCTGCCCAACGTAGCGATCGGGACTTCCCCGGAGCATGGCCCCGGTGATCGAGGGCACCGGCGACACCGCGCCGCTCACCTCGGCGGCGCGCACCCACGCCGGGATACTCACCTTGACCCAGTCGCGGTCCCGCTCGACGACCGTAGCCTCGGAAGGAGCGGTCAGCGTGGTGAGAGCGGCTCCCTCGGGCGCCAACCGGAGCACGGTGCCCGCGGGAAGCAATCCCCGCGGCGCCGGGCGCGCGGTGTCCGCGGCCGGGGCGACGACGGGCGTCACCGGAGAGGTCTCGAGGGCCGGGCGCGTTTCGGGCGCCCGAGCGGCGGGCGGGGGCGGGGGCGGGGGCGGGGAGGCCGCCGCGACGCGCCCCGGGGGCACGGCCACCGGCCGCGGTACCCAGCCCGTGCGGCGCACCTGGGTCCATCCGCCCTTCACCCCGATGCGATTGAACAGCGCGCCCTGCACCGCGCGGCCCAGCACCGGGCCATCGGGCGCCGTGCGGAGGTTTTCTCCTGCCACCACACTGACCGACACGTCGAAGCCGTCCCGCTGGTCGGGCTGGGTGGACGCGGTCCACAGCCAGCCTTGTACGGTGACTTCGGCATGCTCGTTGGAGACTCGGCGCGGCGTGAGACGAACGCCTGCCGCCAGCGTCATGAGCCGGAGACCGCGTGGCTCTTTCAGGAAAGGGGTCTCCTGAGCGAGACGGACGGGCGCCTGCGCGACGAGGTTTCCGGCGAGCAATACGCCCACGCAGAACGAGGCTGGTAGGCGACGGAGGGGAGGACTAGATTGCGACACAACCATCACGATTCGGCATTGTAGACGGCGGGGAGGAGCATGTCAAACGGCCATAGGAGCGGCGCCCCCGTGGCCCTCGTGGTGCTGGACGGCTGGGGATACCGCGAAGAACGCGACGGCAATGCGATCGAGCTGGGCCATACGCCGGTATGGCATGGTCTCTGGAACTCCGCTCCTCGAACCCTTCTCGACGCCAGTGGTCTCGCCGTGGGACTTCCCGAGGGCCAGATGGGCAACAGCGAGGTCGGTCACCTGAACCTGGGCGCCGGCCGCGTGGTGCCGCAGGACCTGGTGCGGATCTCGGAGAGCATCGCCAGCGGCACCTTTCATACACTGGCGCCGTTTCAGGACCTGGGTCGTCACCTCAGGCAAGGCGGCGGAACCCTGCACCTGCTGGGGCTGCTCGGGACCGGCGGCGTGCATGCGATCGACACCCACCTCCTCGCCTGCCTCGAGCTGGGCATCCGGCTCGAAGTTCCCCGCATCGCGGTGCACGGATTTCTCGATGGGCGGGATTCTCCGCCTCGCTCCGCCGAGGGGTTCGTCGCCCGGCTCGTGTCAGACATGCACCGGATCGCCGGGCCGCGCGCCGCGATCGCCTCGCTGGTGGGCCGCTACTTCGCGATGGATCGCGACCGGCGCTGGGACCGCACCGCGAAGGCCTGCGACCTGCTCCTGTCCGGGAGGGGCACGCCAGCCTCCGATCCGGCGCAGGCGGTTCGCGAGGCCTATGCCCGCGGCGAAAGCGACGAATTCGTGCAGCCGATCATCCTGACCACCGAGGGCAAACCGGTCGCCACGCTCAGGGACGGAGACGGAGTGCTGTGCTTCAACTATCGCAGCGATCGGATGCGTCAGATCGTGGCCGCGCTCGGGGTGCCGGCTTTCGATGGATTTGCTGTTCCGGAGCGTCCGGCCCTCCACATCGTCACCATGACGAGCTATGACCAGACGTTTCCGTTTCCCGTCGGGTTCCCGCCCTTCAGCCTGGCGCGGGTTCTGGCCGAGCACCTGGCCGGGCTGGGCCGCACCCAGCTCAGGACCGCCGAAACGGAGAAGTATCCCCACGTGACGTATTTCTTCAACGGCGGCAAGGAGCCGCCGTACGAAGGAGAGGAACGCATCCTGATTCCGTCGCCGAAGGTGGCCACCTACGATCTCGCGCCTGAAATGAGCGCCGCCGGTGTCACCGATGTGCTGTGTGCGGCGCTGGGCCGGAAGAACCACGACTTCCTCCTCTGCAACTATGCCAACGCCGACATGGTCGGGCACACCGGAGTGCCCGGGGCGGTGATCGACGCGGTCGAGGCAGTGGATCGGTGCCTGGGCCGGGTGGTCGCCGCGTGCGAGGCCAGCGGCACCCGCCTCCTCGTCACCGCGGACCACGGCAACTGCGAAGTGATGGTGGATCCCGTCACCGGCGGGCCGCACACGGCTCATACCACCAACCCGGTGCCCTTCGTGGCCGTCAACACCGCAGTGCGGCATTTGCGCTCCGGCGGGTCACTCTGCGACGTAGCACCCACGATTCTCCAGTTGCTCGGCCTCGAGCAGCCTCCCGAAATGACCGGACGCGCGCTTCATGTGGCCTGAACCCAGCATGCATCGCCTCACCCTCGTCACCATCCTCGCGCTGACCCTCGCCCCGGCGGCGGTGGCGCAAGTGGGCCACGATCCGTCGAGCTCCCCCTACCGGACCCTGCGGTACGGCCAGTTCGTGGGACTCACCGGCGGTTACTTCCGGGGAGATGGCGGCCAGATCGGCGTAGCGCCGCACAACGGCGCGACCGTCGGACTGCGCTACGATTTCCTGGGCTCGGGGACCATCTCGATCGGGCTCGCGGCGACCTATGCCCGCCTGGAGCGATTCATCGTCGACAAGAACAAACCGATCGCGACCGGGAAGACCGGTCCCTTTGCCCAGAACACCATGCTGTTCGAAGGGATTCTGCAGTTCAATCTGACCGGCGGAAAAACCTGGCACGGTATCGGTCCTTACGTGAGCGCCGGGGTCGGGGTGGCACTGGCCGACCGCACGCCGGCGGACACGTCGACCTTCAAGTTCCGCCTGAAAGGCGTGCTGACCCCGGGCCTGGGCGCCCGGGTGTTTCTGTCGGAGCGGTTGTTCCTGAGGCTCGAGGCGCGGACCACGTTCTGGCAGATCAGCTACCCGGCCATCTACCGGTCGCCGCCGGCCTCCGACCCGAGCAAGCCGCCGGTGATCAGCGGCCCCGGCAAGGAGTGGGTTACCAACAGCTGGTACACGGTCGGCTTGAGCTACGCGTTCCATCGCCCCTTCTGAGATCGCGGGCAGAGGATGCCGGTTTTCCTGACTCGAACCGTCGGCTTCCACGCCACCCACCGCTATTACAAGCCGGAGTGGAGCGCCGAGGACAATCGCGCGCGGTTTGGCTGGACCTCCGAGGAACCGGGACACCCGCACGACTATACCTGCGCCGTGACGGTGACGGGCCGGCCCGATCCGGAGAGCGGCATGATCCTCGATCTGCCGGTCCTCGACCGACTCCTCGCGGAGCTGGTGGTCGCCCCGCTCGATGGCAAGCACCTCAATCGCGACGTGGCCGAGTTCGCCTACGGCAGAATGCTCCCGACCTGCGAGGCACTGGCGCAGTATGTGTTTGCGCGGATCGCCCGCCGGCTGCCCGAGGGGGTCTCGCTCACGCGAGTTAGGGTGGCGGAAGACGCCACGCTCCAGGCCGATTGCGATGGCTGATCCCGCGCCCCGGACTCTGCGGAAAGGCACTGAATCTGTGAAATCTGTGGGCGACACGGCCGAGCACCGAGGTGTTCGTTGATGCAGGGAGCCGACGAGCCCGCTCCCTCCAGGCCGGAAAAGCGCGGCGGCCGCATGTCGGACCAGGCGGCCGTGGAGGAGGTCCCGGTCTGGCTCGAGGTGAACGGTGCCCCGGCCGTCACCTGGATGTGCACTCCGGATCTGCTCGAGGAGCTGGCGGTCGGGTGGCTGGCGGGCGAGGGTTATGTGGATACCCTCGACGATGTCCGGCTTCGACCCTGCGCCACCGACCTGGGCTTCTGGGCAGAGATTGCGCCGGAGCGGGTGGCGCGTGTCAGGGCGGAGTCCCGACGTCCGGTCCTCGCCTCCGGTTGCGGCGCGGTCAGCATCTTTCTCGCCGAGCCGGACACCATCCGTCCGATCGCGGTCCGGGGCGAACCGCCGCCGCTGGAGCGGCTTCGCCCTCTCTTCAAGGAGCTGTTCGCTCGCGGAGAGCGGTATCGAGATACCGGGGGGATCCACGCCGCGGCGCTGACCGACGGTGCCCGGCTCGCCGCCCACGCCGAGGACATCGGTCGCCATAACGCCGTCGACAAGGTGATCGGCGCGATGATCCTGGCCCGGCAACCGGTTGCCGGCATGGGGCTCATGGTCACCGGGAGGATTTCCGCCGAGCTGGCCGCCAAGGCGGCGCGCGCGGGTATTGCCTGGGTGGCCACGCCTTCGGTTCCCTCCACGCTGGCGGTCGAGATCGCCCGGCGCACCGGAATGGTGCTGGTGGGCCGGGCGGTGAGCGGGGAGCCGCATTATCACGGGTGGACAGGCGAGCGGACGGGCGGACAGGCGGACGGGCGGAACGATGCCGAGTGAGCGGCCACCCGTCGCCGGAGCCATCCTCGCGGGCGGCAGCGCCACCCGCATGGGCGGCGCGCTCAAGGGGCTGACGGAAATTCACGGTCGCAGGATCCTCGACCGGCTGATCGATGCCTTCGTCGAGGCCCTGGGGACGCTCCCCCTGCTCGTGGCCAATGCGCTGGAAGCCCCCGCGTGGCGGCCGGGTCTCCGGGTGGTGGCCGACCGGCGCCCGGGGTTCGGCACGCTGGGCGGCCTCTATACCGCGGTCCTCGAAGCGCCGGCGCCGGTGGTCTGCGTGGCCTGGGATATGCCCTTTGTCCCGCCCGCCCTGATCCGGGAGCTGGGAAGTGGCCTGAACGAGGCTGATGTCTGTATTCCGGCCAGCGGGGGTCGGCGGGGAGTGGAGCCCCTGTGCGCCGGTTACGGCTCCGCCACCGGGCCTGCAATGGCGGAGGCGCTCGATCGGGGCGATCTTCGAGCCATCGCCTTTCACGAGGCGGTCCGGGTGCGGATCTTGTCAGACCCGGAAATTCGACGGTTCGGCGATCCGGAGCGGCTCTTCTTCAACGTGAACACCGCGGACGATGTCGTCCGGGCCAACGGGATGGCGCTGTGACCAAAATCGTATCCGTCATCGGACACAAGAACGCCGGGAAGACCACCCTGGTCGCGGCCTTGGCGCACGAGTTCAAGCGCCAGAAACGGCGCGTGGGCACCATCAAGCACGCCTCTCACCCGGTGGATGTGGACCGGCCCGACACCGACTCGTGGCGTCACTTCCACGAGGGTAAGGCCGACGGGGTCCTGGTCGCCTCCCCCGAGCTCCGGGTCACCTTCGAGCGCCGCCTCGACGTCACCGGGCCCGAGGATCTGGCCCGACAGTACTTTGCCGACATGGACATCGTTCTGGTCGAGGGCTTCAAGACCGCCCCGATTCCCAAGATCGAGGTGTACCGGAAGGAGTCGGCCAAGGCGCCTCTCTACACTGTGGGCGCCCCCAACGCGTCGGAGTGGATTGCCGTCATTACCGACGACCCGCGCTACACCGCGCCCTGCCGGGTGCTTCGTTTCACGGACACCATGTGGCTCACGGTGCTTGCGATGATGATCATGGAACAGGGGAAACCCCTGGCCCCATGACGGAGGCGCTCGTCCCCGCGGCCGCGGCGAGGCGGATTCTCTCGGAAGCCAGGCGGCAACCCCCGCTCCGCGTACCGCTCGACGATGCCCTGGGCTCGGTTCTGGCCGAAGACGTCATCAGCCCGCTCAATATCCCCGCGTGGACCAATTCAGCCATGGACGGCTATGCCGCCCGGGCCGAGGACGTTCGTGGTGCCAACCCCGGCGCGCCGGTGACGCTTCGCGTGGTGGAATCGATCGCTGCCGGTGCCTTCCCTTCCCGGGCCATCGGCGCATCGGAGTGCGCTCGCATTTTCACTGGTGCCCCGCTGCCGGAGGGCGCCGATTCGGTGATCCGCCAGGAGGACACGGACTACGGCACTGTGTCCGTCACCATCGGGAATGACCGGGACGTCGGCGTGAACATCCGGCATGCGGGGGAGGATATCCGGAAGGGTGCCCTCGCGATCGCGGCCGGCACCGAGCTCGGCGCGGCGCAGCTGGGCGTGCTGGCATCGCTGGCGGTAGCGCACCCTCTGGTGTACCGGCGTCCCCGCGTCGGCATCCTGGGCGGCGGAGACGAGATCGTGGACATTGACCGACCCGAGGAGATTCTCTCCGGGAGAAAGGTAGCGAGCTCCAACACCCACACGATGATCGCGCTGGTCCGTCAGTCGGGGGGCGTTCCCGTCAATCTGGGCCTGATGCAGGACACCCCGGAGAGCGTGCGGCGGCACCTGCTGATGGCCACCGATTGCGACCTGCTGGTGACCACCGCCGGGGTGAGCGTGGGTGACCACGATCACCTGCGGGCGGCAATCGAGGCGCTGGGCCGGATCGACTTCTGGAAGCTCCGGATGCGCCCTGGAGCGCCGGTCGGCTTCGGCGAGGTGAGGGGAGTTCCCTGGATCGGGCTGCCCGGCAACCCGGTGAGCGCCATGGTCACCTTCGAGCTGTTCGTGCGCCCGGCGATCCGGGTGATGATGGGCCAGGCCCTGCCCTTCCGCGCAGCCACCCCGGTCCGGGTGGCGGAACCGATCCGTCTGGGCCCGAAGCTGCAGCACTTCCTGCGCGCCGTGGTAACCCGCGGCAGCCTGGGGCTCTCGGTCCGGCTCACCGGTCCACAGGGATCCGGCATTCTCACCTCCATGATCAGAGCCAACGCGCTGCTGATCATCCCCGAAGGCCAGCACGAGACCGCCGAAGGTGAGCTGGCCAGCACCATTCTGCTGGACGAACCGCATCACGTCGCCGAGCCGCCCTGGTAGTGTCTCGCGGCGGTGCCCTGGTGGCCTCGCCCCGACCGACCACTAGTTCCGGCACTTCGCTGCTTCGGTGGGCTTCCCGGTCTCGGTGTAGAGCCGCGCCAGCGCACCGCTCAACTCTTTGACCCGCGCGTCTGCTCCTCCCTTGGCCTGCTTCACGGCCGTGTACGCGCTCAGCAGCAGTGGCTCCGCCGCAGCGTACTTCTTCTGCGCCAGCAGGCATTCCCCCACACCGCCTGACGCGCTCGCCACCAGCCAGTGCCCTGCGCCGTAGGCAGCCGCCCGCAACCGCAGGCTCTCCCGAAGCGCCGGCTCCGCCTCACGGGGACTCCCGCTCGCCAACAGGCTGCGACCCGGCACCTGCAGCGCGCTGTGAATCATGGGATGGCTTTCCGGTAACGCCCCGCCCCGTTCCTTCAGCACCTCGCGCGCCTCCACCGCCGCGTGCGCAAAGTCCCCCTTGAGCCGGAGCATGTCGGCGTAGCTGTAGCGGGTCCACGCCACCTCGGGGTGATGCGGACCCAGCAGCCTGAGCCGCTGCGCCAGCGCCTGGGAAAAGAGTGTGTCGGCCAGGTCGTAGTGCTCCAGGATCGCGTGGACGTTGGCCAGAACATTGAGCGCGGTGGCCACGTCGGGATGCTCCGGCCCCTTGGCGTGCCGGATCACGGCCAGCGCCTCCTCCTGGAGTGGCACCGCCTCGGTCCACTTGTTTTGCTGGCCGAGCGCCACCGAGAGATTGGAAAGCGAACCGGCCACGTCGGCGTGCAATGAGCCGAGCCGGGCGCGGCGCATCGCCAACGCCTCGCGGTGGGTGACCTCGGCCGCCGAAAACTCCCCCTTGTCGATCTGGAGGGCGCCGAAGCCATCGAGCAGTCCGCCCAGCAGTACCGAGTCCACCGGCGGTGTGCGGGCGCGGGTTACCGCCTCTCGGAATAGCGGCTCGGCCTTGTCGATGTTGCCCCGCTCCGCCTCAAGGGCGGCGAGGTTCCTCAACCCCTCGGTCACCCCGGCACGGGTGCCACTCCGGTCCAGGGTCCGCTCCTGCGCGAGCGCGCTCGTCAGCATCAGCTCGGCGGCGGCGTATCTGCCAAGGCCAAGCCAGGTGCGGCCGATCGCCGACTGCACCGCCGCCAGAATCTCGGGTTCCTCGGCGAGTTCGGCCTGGGCGCGGCGCGCCGCACTCGAGAGCGCCTCCGCCACCGTCACATCCTTTCCCTCGGCGCGCGGGTCGGCGGAGCGGAACATCTCCTGCATGAATTGGGTCACTCGGGTGGCCTTGGCGGCCTCGAGGCGAGCGCGGTCACGCTCCTAGCCCGCCTCGCGCGCCTGC
>JANNGX010000082.1:0-6344 GCA_031404115.1 Gemmatimonadales bacterium
CGGGCCGATCGGAAGGGGAAGGAGATCGAGACTTGATGGGTCATCACCTTCACGCCGGCCAGCGTGAGCGGACCGCTCGGCGCGACCAGGATGGTCCTGCCCGCGTCCGCCACTGTCACGTCATCACCACCACCGGAGCGGACGCCGGGACGTCCGGTCCCGTGGGTCACGCTGCCGCGGTAGCGAACCTCCCAGGCGGGAAAGCGCAGGCTCAGGCCCCAGGTGGGAGTCCACTCGACCCAGTCCTCATGCTGCCGCCGCGTCGTGGCCTGCACATTGTCATGCTGCACCAGCGAATAGTCGATGCGGTGGACCGCGAGCCCGAGCTGGAGCCCGACACCCTTCGTCCCCTGATCCATCGCCAGGTCCTGGGCCAGACCCATGCGGAGGAGCGCGTTGGAGAAGCGGAACCGGTTCTCGATGGTCTTGCCGCCTGCGGGGATCGTGATGCCGCGGGTGGTTTCGACCGGAGCAGCGGCATCGGCCCAGGTGTAGCTCCAGATGGGCTCGTAGAGCACGTCCAGCGCGAAAGTCGACGCGCGCTCCGATCGGGAGATGCCGACGCCGAGGTTGAACGCCTCCGAGTTGCCCGGGTCCCGGGGGATGTTCTGGATCGCGTAGTTGGGAATTTTCGGGTGCGACATCAGATTGGTGGTAGCGACCCACCCCAGACGCCAGCCGGGGGCCCGAAGCGGGAAAGAATACTCGAGTTGTGCTCCCCAGATGTTGGTCTGGTCGAGGTTCTCCTCGACCCGGGGACGCTGGGAAAACTGCTGGGTGCCGGGATCCCAGAATCCGTCGAGGTAGAGCGCATTGTGGGTCGCCGCAAACCGGCTGTGCACCACCACGGCGCTCAATGCCCGGCCTCCCTTCCACTCCTGCAGCGCACCGAGGCGCAGGTCGAGCGCGTTTCCGTTCTGCTTGAGGCCGATGCTACCGGGGTAGAGCAGGTCCACGCCGTCCACGCCGTGGAGGCCGGCCCAGAGCAGGCTGGCCCCGAGGGAAAGCCCCGTCCGGGGCACCGTCACGCCGAGCATCGCATACCCGAATGCGTTGCCGCGGGTGCGACCGGCGGCGGGGGGCTCGAACGCCGGGACGCGAGATTCGCACACCGGACAGGCGAGCGGAGGGGGGCTGAACAGATTGGTGTTCTCGCTCAGGTCCATCTGCTGGAGGGCCACCGACGCGCCGCCGAACCAGTTGCCGGACCGCACCCAGGTACCCACGGGAAGACTCCGACCGGCCCCGGCCCCCTGCGAGACGCTGTACACTCCCGGCGAGCCGAAGAAGCTGCTGGCGCCCAGCCGCGCTCCCTTGGCCGGGTTGCTGAACGGATCCGCCAGGGAATCGTCGACCGCGAGCGAGACGCCGCCCATGGCCTTCCGGAGCGAGGGAAACAGGTCGAACTGGTGCGACTGGGAGATCGGAACCGTGCGGATCGAAATGAGCTGCGCCACGACCGGCCCCGCCCAGGTGGCGAGGAGCAATGCGCCCAGCGGGAGCGCCCGTATACGCATTCGCGACCTCGCTTGCATGGTTGGTCTGACGGTGAATACCCCGCCAGCCTGCCCGGCGTCACAAAACACCCGGGACCCCGGGCGTGACGCCGGGACCCCGCCCGGGGTATTGGAGTTGTGATGGAAGAGCATGACGGTGTGCTGCAGCGCCGGGTCCTGTCCGGGGAGACCCGAGTCTATGCGCAGCTGGTAGACCGCTACCGGGAGCGCCTGGGGCGTTACGCGCTCCGCATGCTGGGAGACCGGGACGATGCCGAGGACGCACTCCAGGACACGTTCATTCGCGCGTATCGCGCGCTGGGCCGCTGCGA
This sequence comes from Gemmatimonadales bacterium, assembly GCA_031404115.1. Taxonomy (GTDB): domain Bacteria; phylum Gemmatimonadota; class Gemmatimonadetes; order Gemmatimonadales; family GWC2-71-9; genus JABFSM01. Next base: position 1,829 of record JANNGX010000082.1, read on the forward strand.
AGGTCCTGGGGGGTTCGGACCATGGATCTACGGCATTCTCGTCAACCGGTGCCGAACCCATGCGGCCAAGCGGGCCCGAACCCGGGACATCATGGTGCGGAGCGAGATGGAGCTGGCCACGACCCCGGTCGCATCTTCGAAGGGATACGACGGGTTGCGGGACACCATCTACCGGGCGCTTCAACAACTGCCCGCGGAGCAGCGCGAGGCATTTCTCCTGAAGCACGTGGAAGACCTGAGCTACGAGGACATGGAGACGGTGACCGGCGTGCGCCCGGCGACGCTCCGCATGAGAGTCTTCCGCGCCAGGGACGAGCTGCGCAAACTACTTTCGGAGACCGTGCTTGACTGATCGAGAAGACCCGCTGGACGCGATCATCGATATTCTGAAGGAGCCGGCCGGGCTCACGCCGGACCTCACCGTGCTCGTCATGGCGGAAATCGAGCGGCTCCCCCCTCCCGGGGCCGCCGCGACGAGCGTCCCATGGTGGCGGCGCTCCTGGACCATCCGGCTCCGCCCGGTACACGGCCTGGGGCTGGTGGGCGGCCTGGCCGTACTGGTGCTCGCCTTCGGCCTCGCGGGCCGGCGGTGGGGCCGCAGCGCGTCGCCGGGAGAGCCGCGTGCCGACGCCGGCCAATTGACGCAGTTCGTCCTGGTGGCCCCGGAGGCGTCGGCAGTCACCGTGGTTGGAGATTTCAACGACTGGAGCATGTCGGCCACGCCGCTGGAGCGGGCCGAGCGGGATGGCCTCTGGTATGTGACGGTGCCCCTGGTTCCGGGCCGGTACCGCTACGCCTTCGTCGTGAACGGCACGGTCTGGCGCAGCGATCCGGAGGCGCCCGCGGGGGAGGACGAGTTCGGCCGGTCCAACTCCGTGGTCACGGTGGGAGGCACATGAGCGGCGCGCGCTTCGGGTTTCTTCCCGTGTTCCTGCTGGCCGCGGCCCTGCCGCCGATCGCGCGCGGACAGGAACCGCGCCTCGTCGGGCGAGTGCCCGACGCGGCGCGGACCCAGGTGGACGCCATCCTGGTGGCCGCGCGCGCCCGGGGATTGCCCATCGAACCGCTGGTGGATCGGGCCCTCGAAGGGGCGACGAAAGGCGCGCCCCCCGCCGCGCTGGTCGCGGCGGTCACCCGTCTGCGGGACGAGCTCGTCGTAGTGAGAGACGCGTTCGGTGCGACCGCGTCCACCGCGGAGCTCACGGCGGGAACCAGCGCGCTCCGGGCCGGGGCGACGGCACGGGATCTGGTGCGGCTGCGAAGCCTTCGCTCCCGCCGGCCCCTGACCGTTGCCGCGGCGGTCATGGCGGATCTGGTGGCGGCGGGCGTTCCAGCCGATACTGCAGTCGGTGCTGTACTGGCCCTTGCCCCCGACGCCGACGATGCCGACTACATCGCGTTCCGCCGCAACGTGCATAGAGATATCGTGCTGGGCGCCTCCCCCGCGGTGGCGCTGGCGGTTCGCATACGCCTCGCCACCGAAACGGCGGACCCGTCCAGCCCGAACTCGTCCGGATCGGGCGGAAGTCGCAAGCGCAAACCCTAGGGGGCCGCTTCCGTGAGGCCTCGCGCCTGGCGCGCTGGTCTCACCATCGCGGCCTGGCTTTTCCCCCTTGGCTCCCCCCTGACCGCACAGACCGAGGGCACTCTCGGTCTCGGCGGCACTCTCGTCCGGTATGACGGCTTTCTTGCCTCCGGGGCCGCCGTGTTCGCTCCGGCCCTTCGATTTGATTCCCCTCGCCTTTCCTTCTCCGGTGTGGGAAGCTGGACGGTGTTCGAGAGCGGTCGCGGCGTCCTTACGGCCAGCGCAGCCGCCGCGTGGCTCGCCGGATCGAGCGGCTCGTGGCGCCTCGAACTCTCCGGCTCGACCGGGGCCTCGGGATACGCCGAGGAGGCGGCGACCGGGCACCTCCTGGCCGGCGCCCGGTTGCACGTCTTCGGCACGAGTACCGGAGGCTGGATCGGGGTCAACGCGGGAGGGTCGTTCGGGGGATCGGGGGGTGCGCCGGTGGAGGTGGTCATCGCGGGCTGGTCCCAGAGGAACCGTCTGGCGCTGGTGGGCAGCGTCACGACGACCTGGCAGGGCCGGGTTCGGCACCTTGACCTGGTCGGCGCGGTTCGGTGGACCAGCCCGGGAATCGAGCTCGAGGCGCGCGCCGGCGCACGGCCGTGGGTGCAGAATCCGCAGGCCGTGAGCGTCGCTCGCGCCGAGGCCTTCGGCGAGATCACCGCGGTCGTGCCGCTCAGCCAGCGCCTCGCCATTTCCTTCGGCGGCGGTAAGTCCCCCTCGGATCCGGTGCGCCAGGTGCTCGGCGCCGCCTACCTCAGTGCGGGACTCCGTTGGCGTGCATTCGGCAGGCAGGCCCGGTCCATGCCGGTGCACACTACCAGCGTGCTGCGAGGCCGGCGGGTGCCCTCGGACGAGCGGGGGCCACTCCTCGAAATCGCGGGATCGGCTGAGCGGCGAACGCTCAGGGTCCACGCAGCGAACTCCAACTCGGTCGAACTAATGGCCGACTTTACCGATTGGGTCGCGGTGCGGCTGGTGCAGGTTGCCCCGTCGGTGTGGGAGATCAGTTTGGCCGTTCCGGCCGGGGTGCACCGGGTCAACATCCGGCTCGACGGCGGACCCTGGTCGGCGCCCGGGGGCACTCGGCTCGAGCAGACCGAGTTCGGCGGCGCCGTGGGAATCGTCGTGGTTCCGTGACGGAAACGGTGACCGGTGAGCGGTGACCGGTGACCGGTGACCGGTGGCGCCTGACGGGTCGCGACGCCAGATTCAGGGCTCATCGTCGCCATCCCCCGGAATTGGATCCCCATGTCTCCCCTGCGCGCCGCTGTGCTCCTCCCCGCCCTGCTGCTTGGCTCCCTGGTCCTTCCGGCCCCGGTTGTCGGCCAGCCGGGCAAGGATCCCGCCGCCAAGCAGCTCGAGCGCGAAATCCTCAAGGAGCTGATCGAGATCAACACCAGCGATTCGGCGGGGGGCACGCCCCGGGCGGCCAAGATACTGGCCGACCGGCTCATCGCCGCGGGATTTCCCGCGGTCGACGTGCAGGTGGTGGGGTACAGTCCGCGGTACGCCAGCCTGGTGGCGCGCTATCGCGGAGCGGCCGGCGGCAAGAAGCCGATCCTCCTGATGGCCCACCTCGACGTGGTGGACGCCCGCAAGGAGGACTGGACCACCGATCCCTATCAGTTCGTGGAGAAGGACGGCTGGTTCTACGGGCGGGGCACCAGCGACAACAAGGCCGGCGCGGCCATGCTGGTGGCCAACTTCATCCGCTACAAGGCGGAAGGGTTCGTTCCCGACCGGGATCTCGTCATCGTACTCACGGCCGACGAGGAGACCAGCGGCGAGAGCATCCGCTGGCTGGTGAACGAGCACCGCGACCTGATCGAGGCCGACTACGCGCTCAACACCGACGGCGGCGGTGGCGATTATCTGCGCGGCGCTCCGATCCGCTTCAACGTGCAAGCGGCCGAGAAGGTGTACCAGAGCTTCGAGCTCGAAGTGCGGAACAAGGGGGGGCACAGCTCGCGCCCGGTTCCCGACAACGCGATCTACCGTCTGGCCCGAGGTCTGGCGCGCATCGCGGACTACCAGTTCCCGGTGCGCCTCAACGAGGTCACCCGGGCCTTCTTCGACCGCGGGGCCGCCGCGGAGTCGAAAGCGGTGGCCGCGGACATGCGCCTGGTCGCCAAGACCGGCGATGCGATGGCGGCGCGACGGCTCTCGGCGGCCTCGCCGTATTACAACTCGGTGCTTCATACTACCTGCGTGGCCACCCGGCTCTTTGCCGGTCATGCCGACAACGCGCTGCCCCAGCTCGCCAAGGCCACCGTGAATTGCCGGATCGAGCCGGACGAACCGGTGGACAGTGTGGAGGCCCGGCTCCGGCGAGTGGCGGCGGATACGGCGATTCACTTCTCCCGCCTCGATACGGCGCGCCCGAGCCCGCCCTCGCCACTGCGCCGGGACGTGATGGGACCGGTGGAGATGCTGGCCCGGAAATACTGGCCCCGGGTGCCGATCGTACCCGAGATGTCCACCGGGGCAACCGATGGGCTCTACACCCGGAATGCCGGCATCCCGACCTACGGAGTCGCCGCGATCTTCGATGACATGAACGATGCGCGCGCGCACGGGCGCGATGAGCGGGTGGGGGTCAAGGAATATCATCAGGCGGCGGAGTACTGGTATGAACTGGTCAAGCAACTCTCCTCGCCGAGGATGAGCCCCTAGACCAGTGACCAGTGAGCGATGAGCGGTGAGCGGTGAGCGGAAGCCACGGGAGATCCGTATGGACACGTCTCGCAGGGAGAAAAGATATCTCAGGAATGTTTCAACGAATTTGCCATCACTTATAAAGATATCCAGGTACGTCTAAATAATTTTATTAAGCAGACGAAAGATGAAAACTACAAAGGACATAAAAATGAATAACTGGTACCACAGGTGGATTTCATTCACCGTGCTATTTTTTTTATATTTCAATGTATTTCAATGTATTTCAAC
>JANNGX010000083.1:0-2912 GCA_031404115.1 Gemmatimonadales bacterium
GCGCTGCAAAACGCGGCGGCCGGTACGGCGCCGCTCATGCCGGTGATCGTCGATGCGGTCCGGGCCCGCGCCACCCTTGGCGAGATCAGCGACGTGTTGCGGGGAGTCTGGGGCGAGTATCGGGGGTAGCACAAAGCCCCATCGCGATTCCTGCGATGGGGCTTTGGTGCGGCTGGCGCCTACTTTCCGGTATTCACGTACTGGATGCAGTCGCCCTGATTCTTGAAGGCTGGATTATTGAAGGTTTGCCAGCCGCCTTTCTTGCACTGCTCCTTGGTGGTCGGTGGGCCGATCAGGACCGGACCCGAGCTCAGGCTCAGGTTGTCGATCAGGAAGCCGTTCCCCGCGGTTGCGGGCACGGCGGTGCCACCGGTTCGGAACAGGATCGATCGGACCACCCGGCTCTCGTGCACCGGAGCAGTAGGTTCCGGGTCGCCGGGACCCTGGGTCCAGCGGAAGTAGTCCTCCCAAGTGGTGCCGGTGTGCATGAGCACACCATCCACATACACCTTCACCACGTCGTTGCGGGGCCCGTCGATCAAGTTCATCTCGATCCGGATCGTGTGAGGGACCGTACGGCTCAGGTTCGATGCGACACTGGTGAAGATGAAGTCGTCTTCGGGTCCGCGGCCGTCCGAAGAATTGAGGAGAGTGCCATATGGCGCGGCGTCCTGGTAGTCGAAGAAATTCACCGCGAGCCCGGTAGGCGTATCGGTCATCTGGACCCAGCTCATCCGTCCCCCATCGCCCTTGTCGGGACTGGCCACGACGGAGAGGCCGGGTTGCTCGGCGCCAGGAATCGCCGATGCGACCTGCCACTGGGCGACGAACCGGCCCTGGCGGGTTCCGCTGGGCACCGCCACATAGGCGTTCGTTTCACCCGCCTCGTCGATGAGGGGCTTCGAGAAGGTCTGATCGCCGAAACAGCCGCTGGTCACTGCGTTCGACATCCGGAGGCTCTGGCTGCCAAACCCCGGTACCGCCCAGAAGCCCGACAGGGAGGCCACCGTGTGGTCATACAATGCGCAGCCGGAACCGGCCGCCCCGAGGCTGGACCAGCCGTCCTGGCCGTTGATCGTGCCCGTCAGGTAGGTGGGCGTTTCGAAGCCGAGACTGCCGCTAGCGGGCACCAGGTCAAAAAGTGGGCGGGTGGGTGCAGAGGGACCGGTAGGAGAACGATCAGATGCGCAACCGGCAATCGCGGCGGCAACACAGAGCGAGAGGCTCCAGAAACATCGTTGGGTCATGGGGCAGATGCCTTTCTGTGCGTGGGGTTCGGTGACTTGCAACCCTGCTGAAAACGAGGTGGGACGATGCGCGGGTTATGCTTTGAGATAGCAGGACGCCCCCTCCGCGGCAAGGGTCGGCCGGGCTCGAGCCCCGGCAGGTTGTGTCTTTCCGGTCATGCGGTCGTCACGGCGTCGCATCCGTCCTCCGCTTCGTGCTGGTGGGAGCGCAGGTGTCGCTAACCCCCGTCAGCCACCACCTCCCGGTTCCCCGTACCGCGCGCTATATCACCCAGGGAGAGATCGAGAGCGCCTCGGAAGTCTGGTTCGTACTCCACGGCTACAGCATGCTCGCCGCGTCGTTTCTCCGCTGGTTCGAGCCGGTGGCGCGGCCCGGCCGGCTCCTGGTGGCTCCCGAGGCGCTGTCCCGGGCGTACTTCGAAGAGAAGGGAGCCCGGCGGGTCGGCGCCTCGTGGATGACCAAGGAAGACCGGGACGCGGAAATCGAGGACTACGTCCGCTATCTGGACTTGATGGCCGCCCGGGTCCTGGCGGGTGTTCCCGGAAAGCCGCGCATCGAGGTCCACGGCTTTTCACAGGGGACCGCCACCGCCTGCCGATGGGTGGCGTTCGGCAATCACGCGGCCGATCGGCTGATGCTCTGGTGCGGGATGGTGCCGCCGGATCTTCCGCTGGATCGCTACGGCCCGGTGCTCGACCGGGCCGGCCTTGAAATGGCGTTCGGCACCCGGGACAAATTCATCCATGTCGCCGACGTGGACCGGGAGCAGACCAGGCTGGCGGCCGCGGGACTCACGCCGCACATTCATCGGTTCGACGGCGGGCACCGCCTGGACACCCCCACGCTGATGTCCCTCACCAGAGAGGCCGAATGACCACCCAGAGCGCCGCGATCGGCGCCATCATCGAGCGCGAGTTGACGAGCCTGCGCCAGGAAATCGAGGCGTATCCCAGCGACGCCGACCTCTGGAAAGTGGTGCCCGGGATCGCGAATTCCGGCGGTACGCTCGCCCTCCACCTGGCGGGAAATCTCCAGCACTTCCTGGGCGCGGTGTTGGGCGGGAACTCCTACGTGCGCAATCGCGACGCCGAATTCTCGACCCGCGGCCTGGGCCGGGCCGAAGTGGTGGGCGTGGTGAACGACGCCATCGCCGCGGTGCAGATGACCTTCCGGCACCTGGGTCCGGCCGACCTCGGCTCCGAGTATCCCGAGCCGGTGGCCAAGATGCGGCTCAATACTGGTGATTTTCTGACCCATCTCGCGAGCCACCTGGCCTACCACCTGGGACAAGTGGACTATCACCGCCGCATCGTCACCGGGAATCCGGCGACGGTCGGGACCGTCGCCCCGGGCAAACTCGCCTCGGCCCGGCCGGTGGAGCAGGGGTGATGGGTCGCGTTAGATTGGGGGAGCACCCACCATGCATGGAGGCCGCATGACGGCGCACGATGGGCTCGAGCGGCGCGGATTCCTGGCGCGTGCGGCGGCGGGGCTCGCCGCCCTGGGCGTTCTTCCCGAGGTCGCCGGCGGGTCGGAGGCGGTTCGCGGCGGCGCGGCAATTCAGGGCGGCTGGGACATGTCCTGGCTCGACGGCCTGACCGGGAAGCACAGGCAAGTCTTCGATTTCAGCAACATGGACGTCGGGCTCCTGGTCGTCAAGAACT
>JANNGX010000084.1:0-11692 GCA_031404115.1 Gemmatimonadales bacterium
CTGGGGGAGGGTGACCGTGAGCTCACGAGTCAGGTCTTCGATTTCCTTGCCCAGTTTTTCGCGCATTGCCTGAATCATCACTGCCTGCCGCACAAAAAAGGATCGGCCCGGCGCGTGGGCACCGGGCACGGAAGAACGAGCATTGACAAGAAGATACCCCCGCGCCGGTGGGCCGGACAGGGGCGGGGATTACTGCCGAATAAACCTCATGCCCAGTGGGCCCTCGAGGGTTCCGTCGTCCAGCACGTCGAGGACCTGACTCCCCTGGGGCGAAATGATCTTCACGTGCCTGCCCTCCACCGTGTACTTGAGCTGAGTCTCGATTCCCATGACGGCCACCGAGACGTTGCCGCCCGCCCGGAACCGGTACTGCATTGCGCCCATCCGGTCCGAGTACGTCCCGTGCATTCCGGAGCCGCACCCGACGAGGTACGACGCCGCGAAGAGAGCGAGGGCCGGTCTCACGGCTTCTTGATCTTCTTGGCGAGCTCGTCGATCAGGCTCCTGGCCGCGCTCTCCGCCGCTCCGCCCACGCTCGGGCCGCGAAGTGCCAGGTCACGGAAGCTCACGGCGAACTGCCGCTCCACCCGGAGCTGATTGGCCGGCAGGATCTCCAGCTTCTCGACAGTGAAATCGAAGGCATACGAGGTGCCCAGGATGGCCCTGAACGGGCGGAACCAGACGGTGAACTTGGCGTCGCGGGCCTCGCCGGGACGGAGCACGAAGGAGGGATCGACCTTCCCTCCCTGGCTGATGCCCATGCCCTTCACGCTGTAGTCATAGGTGCCGGGCCGGCCCCAGGCGTAGCGATTTCCCCGGTCGTCCACCATGCCGTTGGACTTCGCGGTGTACGCCAGCACCAGCGGCTCGGCCGAGATGTTCCTGAAGCGAACCATCGCCTCGAGCACATGATCCTTGTAGTTGCCCACCCGGCTGCCGGTGAGGCTGGTGACCTCCGCCACGAACGGGCCCGTGCTGTAGCAGCGGAACTTGCCATCGCAGGGATCGGGCGCGGCAGCCGGGGCGGGCACCGTCGAGGGGGCGGACTCGGAGGGCGCGGGAGCTGGGGTGGGGGCCGGCAGCGGCGCCGCCGCAATCGCCTTCCCGCCGAGGCCGGTGTAATGCAGCGAATGCTCGCGCCCCAGCCGGTACTGGTTGTTGACCACCAGATTGATCTCCCGGACACCGAGGTCGATCGTAAAGACGGTGCCGAAGATTGCGCCCCGGGTGGGCCGCCAGCCGAATTCGAATCGCGCGTCGCTGCTCTCGCCCGGCTGGAGCGTGAACTTGGAATCGAAGGTGTTTCCCGTGACGATCCCGATGGCGCGCACGCCGGCGGGGTACATGTCGTAGCGTATGCCCTGGTCATCCGTGACCACGCCCGATCCCTGCACGTACCCCAGGATGAGCGGGCGATTGGTCTTGTTGGTGAATCGTACCGTCGCGGTCACCACATGGTCGTACCCGCTCTTGCTCTGGCGGAAGTCGCTGACGGCGGCCACGAAGGTGGTGACCTCGGCGCACGACGCCTGGGTGGCGCAGTGAGTGGTCTGCGCCGCCGCGGCTCCGGCGGCCAGGGTCAGGAGGCCGGCTGCAAACAGGATTCGCATGATCGTTCCTCTTTCTTACTTGAGGTGTGTGGAGGCCCATGCGGCATCCACCAGTTGCAGCACGACCCGGATGCGCGGCAGGGCGTTGCCGCTCCTCCCCATGAAATCCTGGTCGGTGGAGTAGTGGGCGGTGAGGGCGGTGTGCGGCCCCGACCGGTCGTACAGCAGCGACTGGTCCACCTCGGGCCCCCAGCCCAGGGCGTAGTGGTCGCCGGCGCTCTTGGCGCCCGCCACGGCGCCGTAGCGTCCGGTGAGGGTCTTCCGAAACACCTCGCCATCGAACCAGGGGAAGAGGCGCTCGATCCTGATCGAGCGCACCACGTCATCCCCGTCGAAGAACGCCGTCACGCATACGGCGCCGGGGCCGGGGCTCTCGCGACGGCCGATCGACGTGTAGCAGCCGTCTTCGTTGGCGCCGAGGGCACCGGCGAAGGCCGGGAAGTCGCTCTTGCCGGGTGCCCGCCGGGTGGCCGGACCAACCAGGCGAGTGAGGGTGGCCTCGAGATCCTTCACCTTCACGCCCACGCGGAACCCGGCGACGTCGGCCCGGCTGAGGTCGAGCGCCGCCGGGGCGGAGCCGGCACCCGCCTCCGCGACAGCCGCCGCGGCGCGCGGCGCATACACGACGCGCCCCTCGCGATCGAGCAGCCGCGCCGAGAGGATTTCCGCCCGCACCACCCTGGCGCCGGTCACCGCGCCGGCTGGATCCCCCTTACCGATGATGCGGAAGCGGATCTCGTTGAGCACGTTCCGGCCCCTGCCATTGAGCTGGAGGTCGAAGTCCCGGGCCGAGTCCCTGGCCATGGGGATCGCGCGGAGGCGCTCGGCGTTGGCGAAGACCACCTGGTACTCCAGTCCGAACGCCTGGACCGGCATGTAATAGCCGGGTGTGAACAGGGTGATCGAGAACTCGCCGCGCTGATGGTCGAACTCGGAGATGCGGTCGTTGATGCTGGCGGTGAACTCCTGGCCGCCCACCGCGGGGGCAAGCAGGGCCTGCAGGCGCGCCACCTCGGCCTTGATCGCGTCCGGCTTGTCGAAGTTGGAGGCGCGCCGCACCGCTTCGCTTGCTTCGGCCACGACGCGGAGATCGAGGGGCTCGCCGGACAGCTTGTGATACACCAGCGCGACCTGGACCGGGTCCATTCCATCTCCCTGCCGGGCGGCGGCAGGAAGGGCTCCGGTCAGGGCGATCGTGGCGAAGAGCAGGGCGCGGATCCTGGAGGTCATGGGGCGTTCCTTTCCGGCGTCTTTCGTCGCATCGGGACCACTTCGCCGCTCGAGAAACGGAGCTCCAACCCTTCCGCTGTCGGCGCCAGCTCGGCTTCCATTACGGTGGAGAGCCGGAGCATCCGTCCGCCGCCGGGTTTTACCTGAGCAGTCATCCGAGTCATGCCGGCAAAGGCGTCGTCGCCGTCGAGCACCATCAGGTGGAGGCCGTTCACATAGGCGAGCAGCGCCGCGGGAGCGCCGGCGCGATCGTCCGCGCGGTCGATCTCCCATACGTCGCCGGCCTTGGCGGGGGCGCGCGCGACGTTGCCGTCACCGCCGCCGCCCCCGCCGCAGCCCAGTAGCGCGGCGGCAGCCAATGCGGCTGCGAGCTGGAGCGGTCGTGGAGACAATTGCTGGCGCATGGTTTTCACCGATGGGTAAAGGTCACGGTCAGGCCTCCAAAGTCGCCTTTGAGGGATTCACCTTTTCGGGTCAGTTGGACCGTGGGTTCGCCCGGGGCGCTGATGGTGACCTGGTCACCGGAGACCTCATAATTGGCGTGCCCCGACTGAGGAGTCCCTCGCTCGTTGGCGATCGTGAGGCGGACCCTGTTGCCATCGACGAAGGTGAGCCGGAGGCTGCCATTCGGCGCCCTCGCCTCCCAGGTGCCGGTTAGTTCCCGTCCGGTCAAGAGCGCCGCTATTCCGTCACGCTGGCAGTACTTGCCGAGCATGCCGCCCCCGTCGAGGCACCCATCGCCGTCCCTGGAGAAGATCTGAATCTCTCCGGCCTGGGTGATGAGCCTGAGCTTCTTTCCCTCGAGCTCGTAGGCGAGCTCCTTGGTCTGGCCCATAAAGGTGATTTCCACCTTGTCAGCGGAGATGAAGGTCAGCTTTTCGAAGAACCCGGCCCCTCCGCTCGGCGTCCAGGTACCGCTCAGGCCTCCGCCACCGCAGGCCGCGAGGAGGAGGGTGCCGAAGGTGAGAGGGGACGGGCGGCGCGCGGGGGGGGGACGATGTCGGTTCACAATTGACCTCCCGAGTGGTAGCCTTGGCCATCTAGGCATTTGTCTGTAGTGCGCAGAAAACCGGGAAAAACCGTCATGGCATCACCCAGCAACCACATCGAACCGGAGGGAAATCGTCCGCCTCCGGAAGACCGGCAGGCGCTTGACGACCTGTTCAGCACGGCGTATGAAGAGCTGCGCCGTCTGGCCGGGAGCGTGCGCCGGGGCGATCCTGGCGCCACCCTTTCGCCGACCGGGCTGGTCAACGAGGCGTGGCTGAAGCTGGCCGCCTCCCCTGGGCTCGCGCTGACCTCGCGCCTCCACTTCAAGCGGATTGCCGCCCGGGCCATGCGGCAGGTGCTGATCGAGGCCGCGCGCCGGCGCAACGCCGACAAACGCGGGGGAGGAGACCGGGCGCTGGTGACCTTCGACGAGGCCCTGCAACAAACCGCGGCCACCTCCGGAGATCTCCTCGCGCTCGATGCCGCCCTGACGGACCTCGCCGCGGTCAATCCGCGCCAGGCGCTGATGGTGGAGAATCGATTCTTCGGCGGGCTCGATGTTCCGGAAATCGCGGAATTGCTGGGCGTGTCCGAGGCGACGGTACTCCGGGACTGGCGGGCCGCGAAGGCCTGGCTGGCGCAGGAAATCGGACGATGAGGCTGGACCCGGCGCGCTGGGACGAGATTCAGCGGCTCTTCCACGCCGCCGCCGATCTTCCCGCGGCGGAACAGCGACCGTTTCTCGAGGCTCAGGCCGGTGGTGATCCCGGGCTGATCGCCGACGTGATGGCGCTCATCGACGCTGACGCCCGTGACGCCTCACTGCTCTCCCGCGGCGTCGGCGCGACGGCCTCCGAGGTGCTGGGAGGCGCGTCGCCGCCGAGCATTCCGCTCCAGGAGTTCGGCCCCTACCGGATCGTTTCGGTTCTGGGTGAGGGCGGGATGGGGGTGGTGTACCTGGCCGAGCGAACCGACCTGGGAAGTCTGGTCGCGATCAAGATTCTCCGGGACGCGTGGCTCTCCCCGGCCCGCCGAGAGCGCTTTGCCAACGAGCAGCGGACCCTGGCGCAGCTCAACCATCCCGCCATTGCCCGGTTATACGACGCCGACACGCTGGCCGACGGCACGCCCTGGTTCGTCATGGAGTACGTCGCAGGGGTCCCGCTCACCGAATTCTGCCGCGCCGGCGCGGCCTCCCTGGCCGAACGGCTGCGGCTGTTTCGGGAGGTGTGCGAGGCGGTGCAGCACGCCCACGCTCACGCGGTGATCCACCGGGATCTCAAGCCATCCAACATCCTCGTCACGGCGGATGGCACGACCAAGCTGCTCGATTTCGGCATCGCCAAGCAGCTCGACCTCGAGTTCGAGGCCGACCGGACCCAGACCGGCCTCCGGCTCATGACCCCGGCCTATGCCGCACCGGAGCAGGTGCGCGGTGGCCGGATCGGGACGTCCACCGACGTCTACTCCCTGGGCGTCATTCTCTACGAGCTGCTGGCCGGGCGGCTGCCGTTCGATCTCTCCGAGCGGACGCCCGACGAGGCGCGCGCTCTGATCATCGAGCAGGCGCCCGATCGTCCCTCGGCGGCTGCGAAAGCCGGGGCAGCCACCGGCGGCGCCGGCGTAACCACGGTCAGCGCCCGGAACTGGGCCGACCTGGACGTCCTCTGTCTCACCGCGATGCACAAGGATCCCGACCGGCGCTACGGGACGGTCGAGGCGCTCATTCGCGACATCGATCGCTTCGTCGCGGGCCAGCCGCTCGAGGCCCGGCCCGACTCGGTGGGCTACCGGATGGGGAAGTTCGTGCGGCGGAACTGGCGCCCGGTGTCGGTGGCGGCTGCGGTGCTCCTGGTGGGCATGGGGCTGGTGGTGTTCTACACCGTGCGGTTGACCCAGGCGCGCAACAACGCGGTGGCCGAGGCAACCCGGACCCAGCGCATCCAGCGCTTCATGATGAATCTGTTTCAGGGCGGCGATCAGGTGGTTGGCCCATCGGACAGCCTGCGGGTCGTGACAATTGTGGATCGGGGGGTCCAGGAGGCGCGGATCCTCGATGCCGATCCCGAGGTCCAGAGCGAGCTCTTCCAGACCCTGGGCACCATCTACCAGGCGCTGGGCAACCTGCCTCGCGCCGATACGCTGTTCCGCGCGGTCCTCGAGCAACGCCGCGAGCGCCTGGGCCCCAACCACCCCGAAGTGGCGGGGAGCCTCATCGCGCTCGGCCTCCTCAGGGTGGACCAGGCGCGGTTCGAGGAAGGGGAGCGCCTCATCCGGGACGGTCTCGACCGGAGCCGGCGGGTGCTTCCTCCGGGCCACCCTGCCCTGGCCCGCGCCACCGCTGCCCTTGGCAAGGTGCTGGTAGAGCGCGGAACATACGATTCGGCCATTGTCGTGCTGGAGGAGGCGGTGCGGCTGAGCTCGGGGAGGAGTGGCAGCCCGGCGACAGCGGACCTGACGACCGGCCTCACTGAGCTGGCGGGCGCGCATTTTTATGCCGGCCACTACGACGCGTCGGATTCACTGAACCGGATCCTCCTCGCCATGAACAGCCAGCTCTATGGCGAGCGCCACCCACTGATTTCCGATGGCTTGATCAGTCTCGGTGCGGCCCAGTTCGAACGAGGGCGCTACGACCGGGCGGAGGGCTTCTATCGTCAGGCCCTGGATCTCACCCAGGCCTGGTACGGCAAGGAGCACTTTGAAACGGCCTCGAATCTGACCATGCTGGGCCGGGCTCTGGTCTACCAGAGTCGGTACGACGAAGCGGCTCCGGTGCTCGAACAGGCGCTCGCGATCCAGGAGCGGGTGTTCGGGATGGTGCATCCCCGGGTGGCCTCCGCACTCAACGACATCGGCAATGTCGCGATCCAGACAGGACACCTCGAGGCGGCGGAGGCCGCCTTTACCAGGATGGCCGCCATCTACCGGGAGGTCTACCGAGATAACCACTACCTGATCGGGATTGCCTACTCGAACCTCGCCGGCGTCCATGTCGAGCGGAAGGACTACCCCAGGGCCGAGCAATCCTACGCCCGGGCGGTGGCCCTCTTCGAGAAGACGCAGGGACCCGCCCACCTGAACACCGGCATCGGACGCATCAAGCTGGGCCGATCGCTCTTGCGGCAGAAGCGTTACAAAGAAGGGGAGAAGCATTCCCTGGCGGGATACGAGATTCTGATGAAGCAGACCAACCCCCAAGTCAGCTTCCTTCAGGCGGCGCGCAAGGACCTGATCGCGGATTACGAAGCCCTCAAGCAGCCGGAAAAGGCCGCCCGATTCAAGACCGAGCTGGCCGAGCTTTCCGCCCCCGCCCCGACGCCGAAGCGGCCGTAGGACCCTGCGGCAACCCGCGGGCTTCCCGGCGCGTACGGTTTCCAGAGTATTTTCCCCTCGTCCACTCCGGAGATCGCCCGTGCCGATCCGCTCGTATTTGCTCCTTGTCCTCCTGGGGTCGGCGGTTTCCGCCGAGGCCGTTGCCCAGGCCGGTTCCCCCGCCGGCGTGGTACCGGTTGCCAATCTCGCCGCGCGGCGGCAGGCGCTGATCGGCCGCATCAAGTCTGGCGTGGCCATTATCCGTGGGGCGGAGGAACACTCGAACGATCCTCCCGATTCGAAGTACCCCCAGGCCACGGCTTTCCGGCAGGACAACGATTTTTTCTATCTGACCGGGCTCGAGACCCCCGATTCCTGGCTGATCATCACAGCCATGGATTCGACCCGCGGCGACGTCCACCTTTTCCTCCCGCCCCGCAATCCTCAGTCCGAGCGATGGACCGGGCCGCAGCTGGGCCCCGGTCCGGAGGCCGCGACCGCCACCGGAATTCCCGCGGCGAACATTCACAGCGCCGATTCCGTCGAGGTGTATCTCCGCCGGTTTGTCCTGTCGGGCGGCCGGGCCGCGCCGCTGTGGTTCCGCCGTGCCGAGTGGGACGCCGAGCCGGAGATGATCCGCAAGCTGGCGCTGGACACGCCCCGGGTGTCCACCCAGGACCTGCTGCCGGCGCTGGCGGCCCTCCGGCTCGTCAAGGACGATGACGAGATCCGCCGGCTCACCCGGGCGGTGGAGCTTTCGGCCGAGGGGCATGTAGCGGCAATGAAATACGCCAGGCCGGGCGTCTACGAATATCAGATCGAGGCGATAGCGGAGCAGACCTTCCGCTCCCTCGGCGCCGAACGGCTCGGTTATCCCAGCATCGTCGGATCGGGTATCAACAGCACCGTGTTGCACTACGACCAGAACCGACGCCAGACCCAGGCGGGTGATCTAATCGTGATGGATATGGGGGCCGAGTTCGGCTATCAGACGGCGGACATCACCCGCACGATCCCGGTCTCGGGGAAGTTCACTCCGAGGCAGAAGGCAATCTATGAACTGGTGCTGGGCTCCCAGCAGGCCGCGATCGACGCGGTGAGGCCGGGGGTCACGCTTCGCGAGCTGGATGCCATCGCCCGCCAGTACATGACGGAGCACTCAGGAGAGCTCTGCGGCTCGGGTGGCTGCGGCAAGTACTTCATTCACGGACTGTCGCATTGGATCGGGATGGACGTGCATGATGTGGGCGGCGGACCGCTGGTGCCGGGCGCGGCCTTCACGATCGAGCCGGGGATTTACATCCCCGAGGAGGCGCTGGGCGTCCGGATCGAGGACGACATTCTCGTTACCGCCACCGGCTACGTGAACCTCACGAAATCGGCGCCCAAGACCGTCGCCGAGATCGAGAAGCTCATGGCGTCGGTGAAGGGGAAGTAGTGCGGCGCTTCGAGCGCTACGTCGCGCTGGGAGACAGTTCGACCGAAGGACTCGACGATCCCGAGGACAGCGGCGGCTACCGGGGCTGGGCCAATCGCCTGGCGGAACGCGTCGTCGCGGCGCAGGGGTCGCTGCTCTACGCCAACCTCGGTGTGCGGGGGCGCACCACCCGGCAAATCCGGGACGAGCAACTCCACCTCGCCGTCGGTCTGCGGCCCGACCTCGCGACCCTGTTCTCCGGCACCAACGACGTCATTGCCCGGCGGTTCGACGTCGCCGCCTTCGCCTCGGACGCCGGGGCCATGCAGGGTGCGCTGATGGCCGCGGGTGCCACCGTCCTCACCTTCACGCTCCCCGATCTCACGCCGGTCATGCCGGTGGCGCGCTGGTTTGCGCCCAGGGTCGAGTCCCTCAACTCGGCACTGCGGGCGGTGTCTGCTGAAACGGGCGCGATCCTCGTCGACCTCGCCGCCTCTCCGGTGGCGGGGGATTGGCGGCTCTGGAGCGAGGACCGGCTGCACGCGAACGCCCTTGGGCACGCCAGGATCGCGGCGGCGCTGGCGGAGGCGCTCGGTCTCCCGGGTACGGACGACTCCTGGTCCCGGCCCCTTCCGGGCTCTCCCCTCCGCACCTCCGCCGAGCGGATCAAGGCGGAGTTTTCCTGGGTGGGCCGTCACGCCGTTCCCTGGGCGTGGCGCCATTTCCGGGGCCGCACCTCGGGGGATGGCCGGGGGGCAAAGCGGCCCCGGCTCGAGCCAATGGGGCGGTTGACCTAACCGAATGGGCGGGATAGCTTTGCGCCTTAACGTGCTTCAGCTAACCCCATCCACGCGGACCCGACTCTGATGGAGACGCGCTCCGGTACAATCCGGCGCCTGGCTCGGTATTTTCCGGCCATTTGCCTCCTGGTCCTACTCGGCTGTGCGAAAAACTATCCCCAGACGACTCTCCTCCCACGCGGCGACTTCGCCCGGCTGGTCGATGATCTGTTCCGGACTACGGTCTTCTGGGCGGTCATCGTGTTCGTGCTGGTGGAGGGGGCGCTGGTCTACGCCATCATCAAGTTCCGGGGCCGGCCCGACGATCCCGAGCCGCGGCAGACCCATGGCAGCACCCTCCTCGAGGTGAGCTGGACCATCATCCCGGCGCTTATCCTGGCGGTGATCGCCGTACCGACCGTCAAGACCATCTTCAAGACCTCCGATTACGCCACCGGCGACGTGGTGCAGATCGAGGTGATCGGTCACCAGTGGTGGTGGGAGTTCCGCTATGCCGGCCTCGGGATCGTCACCGCCAACGAGATGCGCGTCCCGGTGGGCAAGACGGTCAATCTCCGGATGACCACGGTGGACGTGCTGCACAGCTTCTGGGTGCCCCAGTTCGCCGGCAAGCGGGATGTCTTTCCCGGCCGGCACAACCCGCTCTGGTTCAAGGCGGAGGTCACCGGCAGCTTCAGCGGCCAGTGCGCCGAGTTCTGCGGTATCCAGCATGCGCGCATGGGGTTCCTGGTGATCTCGCAGACACCCGAGGAGTTCCAGGCCTGGGCCGATTCGCAGCGGGTCGGCTCGCCGCTGGTGAACCGCGGGGTGGTGGCCATTGATTCGACGGTCCAGGCGGCCGGCGACACCCTCGAGAAAGCGGGCCTGGCAGTCTTCAACGGCGCCGGCTGTATCGGGTGCCACGCCATGGTGGGCACCGCGATGGCGGGCCAGACCGCGCTCCGGGGCCCCAACCTGACGCATGTCGGCAGCCGCACCACCCTGGTGGCCGGCCTGCTGGCGAACACCGAGGAGAACCTGCGAAAGTGGCTCTCCAACCCCGACTCGGTGAAGCAGGGAACGCTGATGGTGCTGCCCCGGAAGCTCACGGATGCCGAGGTCGCCACGCTGGTGGCGTACCTCCGCGCGCACAAGTAGAGGAACGGACGTCGCCATGGCCACTTCGGTAATCGACCACGCTCCAACGACCCATCATGCCCCCCAGTACACGGGGATCATGAGCTGGATCACGACCGTGGACCACAAGCGGATCGGCATCCTGTACGGTGCCACCGCGTTTTTGTTTTTCCTGATCGGCGGGCTCGAGGCGCTGTTCATGCGCATCCAGCTCATGAAGCCGGACAACACCTTCGTGAGCCCCGACACGTTCAACGCGCTGTTCACGATGCACGGTACGACCATGATCTTCCTCGGGGTCATGCCGCTGTCGGCCATGTTCTTCAACTACTTCATTCCGCTCCAGATCGGCGCCCGGGATGTAGCATTTCCCCGGCTCAACGCGTTCAGCTACTGGGTGTTCCTGCTGGGCGGCCTGTTTATCAACTTCAGCTGGCTGATCAATGCGGCGCCCAATGCCGGATGGTTCGGGTATGCCAATCTGACCGAGCGGCCCTATTCCCCGGGACTCAACACCGACTTCTGGGTCCTGGGACTGCAGATCCTGGGCATCGCCTCGATGGCGGCGGCGATCAACTTCTTCGTGACGATCGTGAACCTGCGGGCTCCGGGCATGAAGATGCTCCGGATGCCGATGTTCGTCTGGATGAGCTTCATCACCCAGATCCTGCTGCTGCTGGCGTTCCCGGTCATCACCATCGCGCTGGTCTTTCTGATGATGGACCGGCACTTCGGCACCCATTTCTTCATTCCCGACGGCGGGGGCGACCCGATCCTCTGGCAACATCTGTTCTGGATCTTCGGGCATCCCGAGGTCTACATCCTGATCCTGCCCGCCTTCGGCATCGTGTCGGAAGTACTGCCGGTCTTTTCGCGAAAGCCGCTGTTTGGATACACCGCGATGGTGTTCAGCGGGGCGTTCATTGCCTTCCTCGGCTTCGGCGTGTGGAGCCACCACATGTTTTCGACCGGCATGGGGCCCTTCGCCGATTCCTTCTTCGCGCTGTCGACGATGCTCATCGCGGTGCCCACCGGAGTCAAGATCTTCAACTGGATCGGGACGTTGTGGGGCGGCTCCCTGCAGATGAAGACGCCGCTCTATTTCGCGCTGGGCATGGTGGCGATGTTCATCATCGGCGGGCTCTCGGGCGTCATGCACGCCTCGCCTCCCGCGGACTTGCAGCAGACCGACACCTACTTCGTGGTGGCGCACT
>JANNGX010000085.1:0-13247 GCA_031404115.1 Gemmatimonadales bacterium
GTCCACGTGGGCATAGTGCCGGTTCGGCGTCGAATACTCCACGTGGCTCGTGGCGATGGTGAGGATCTTGGTCGGATCCCGGCGGCCCTGGCTCTCGGAGGCCTTGGCCACCTGGTCGTAGGGGATGTAGGTCGTCCCCCACCCCTTCTCCGCGCTCACCTTGGTCAAGGCCGCCGTCAGCGTCGTCTTCCCATGGTCCACGTGCCCGATGGTCCCGACGTTGACGTGCGGCTTGGTGCGGTCGAATTTTGCTTTGGCCATGTTGGCTCCCCTTATCCCTTGACCTTCGCCACGATTTGCTCCGCAACGGCCTTCGGCACTTCGTCGTAATGGTCGAACTGCATCGAGTACACCGCCCGCCCCTGCGTCATGCTGCGAAGCTGGGTCGAATACCCGAACATTTCGGCCAGCGGCACGTCGGCCGCCACCACCTGCGCATCACCCCGTTGGGTCATGCCGCCGATCTTGCCGCGGCGGCTGCTCAGGTCTCCGATCACGTCGCCCAGGAAGTCGGCCGGCGTCACGACCTCGACCTCCATGATCGGCTCGAGAATGATGGGATGGGCGGACCGCGCCGCCTCCTTGAACGCCATCGAGCCCGCGATCTTGAACGCCATTTCGGAGCTGTCGACGTCGTGGTAGCTGCCGAATACCAGTGACACCTTCACGTCGACCACCGGGTAGCCGGCCAGGACGCCGGTTTCCAGCGCCTCCTTGATGCCGGCTTCGACCGGGCGAATGAACTCCCGGGGAATGGTGCCGCCGACGATCTTGTCTTCGAAGTGGAACCCGCTGCCCTGCGGCCCCGGCTCCAGGTCGATGACGACGTGGCCGTACTGGCCCTTGCCGCCCGACTGGCGGATGAACTTGCCCTCCACGTCGGTAACTTTTTTCCGAACGGTTTCCCGGTAGGCCACCTGCGGCCGTCCCACGTTGGCCTCGACCTTGAACTCCCGCTTCATCCGGTCGACGATGATTTCCAGGTGCAGCTCACCCATGCCTGCAATGATGGTCTGGCTGGTTTCCGGATCGGTCCGCACCCGGAAGGTCGGATCCTCTTCGGCCAGCTTCTGCAGCGCGATGGCCAGCTTGTCCTGGTCGGCCTTGGTCTTGGGCTCGATCGCGACGTCGATGACCGGATTCGGGAACTTCATTGCTTCCAGGATGACCGGATCGGACTCGTCGGCGAGGGTGTCGCCGGTGCGGGTGTCCTTGAGACCGATCGCGGCGGCGATATCCCCGGCCAGCACTTCGTCGATCTCTTCCCGCTTGTTGGCGTGCATCTGGAGCAGACGCGCGATCCGCTCCCGCTTGTCCTTGGTGCTGTTGTAGATGTAGCTGCCGGACTTGATCGACCCGGAGTAGACCCGGAAGAAGGTCAGCCGGCCGACGAAGGGATCGGTGGCGACCTTGAACGCGAGCGCCGCGAACGGTTCGTCGTCACTGGCCTTCCGCTCGACGAACGTGTCGTCGTGCAGTGGCAGGTGACCCGTCACCGGCTTGATGTCGACTGGGCTGGGCAGATAGTCCACGACCGCGTCGAGCAGCGCCTGCACGCCCTTGTTCTTGAAGGAGGCGCCACAGAGCACCGGCACGATCGCGCCGGCGCAGGTGGCCTTCCGAATGGCAACGTGGATTTCGTCGAGGGAGAGGTCCGCACCGCCCAGATACTTGGCCATCAGCTCATCGTCATGCTCGACTGCGGCTTCGATCACTTCGTGACGCGCCAGCTCGACCTGCTCTTTGTACGCCTCGGGAACCGGCATCTCGGTGAACGTCTTGCCCAGGGTGGCATCGTCGAAGACGATCTCCACGCGGCGCAGGACGTCGATGTGCCCGGTAAACAGCTCACCCGAGCCGACCGGGAGCTGCAGCGGGAAAGCCCGGCGGGTAAGCCGGCCACGGATCATTTCCAGGCAACGGTCAAAGTTGGCGCCGACCCGGTCCATCTTGTTGGCGAAGATGATCCGGGGAACGCCGTAGCGGTCGGCCTGGCGCCAGACCGTCTCGGTCTGCGGCTCCACGCCGGCCACCGAGTCAAGCAGGGTCACCGCGCCGTCGAGCACCCGCAGCGAGCGTTCGACTTCGACCGTGAAGTCGACGTGGCCCGGGGTGTCGATGATGTTGATCCGGTAGAGAATGTCGTCCCGGCTCCAGAAACAGGTGGTGGCGGCGGAGGTGATGGTGATGCCCCGCTCCTGCTCCTGCTCCATCCTGTCCATGGTGGCCGCGCCATCGTGGACTTCACCGATTTTATAGTTCTTTCCCGTGTAGTACAGGATACGCTCGGTCGTAGTCGTTTTCCCGGCATCAATGTGGGCCATGATGCCGATATTGCGATAGCGACTGAGCGGTGTCTCACGAGCCATTAGTACGGTCCCATTCAACGAAAAAACGGGGCGACCGACCCGGGAATCCCGGTGGTATCGCTCCGCGCGCATCCGGGAGGCGTCTCCCAAGGATGGGGACCCTCATGGAGGATCCCACGCGTTGTATTTGAGGGCCGGAGGTGGCGGGCGCCGGAGCGCCAGCGTCACACGACCCGATTTACCTACCAGCGATAGTGCGCAAACGCCCGGTTGGCCTCGGCCATCCGGTGCGTGTCTTCCTTCTTTTTGATGGCGTTGCCCTCGCCCTTGGAGGCGAGGATCAGCTCCGCCGCGAGGCGGTCCGCCATGGTCTTCTCATTCCGGGCCCGCGCGAAAGAGATCAACCAGCGCATGGCCAGTGCGGTGCGGCGCTCGGGCCGCACTTCGACCGGCACCTGCAGCGAGGCGCCGCCGACCCGGCGGCTCTTCACTTCGAGGGCCGGCTTCACATTGGCCACCGCCTGCTTGAAGATCGTTACCCCGGGCTGGCCGGTGCGCTCTTCAATGGGGTCCATCGCGCGATAGAAGATGCCTTCGGAAATGCTCTTCTGCCCCTCGTACATCAAGTTGTTGATGAACTTGGAGACCGTCTGGCTGTCGTAGCGCGGATCGGGCGGCACCGGCCGCTTCACGGACTTGTTGCGGCGGCTCACTTCTTACCGGCCTTCCCGGCCGCGGCGGCCGGCTTCGGCGCCTTGGCGCCGTACTTCGAGCGGCTCTG
Source organism: Gemmatimonadales bacterium (assembly GCA_031404115.1). Taxonomy (GTDB): domain Bacteria; phylum Gemmatimonadota; class Gemmatimonadetes; order Gemmatimonadales; family GWC2-71-9; genus JABFSM01. The sequence continues at coordinate 3,091 of JANNGX010000085.1, forward strand.
CTTGCGGCCAGTGACGCCCGCGGCGTCCAGCGTGCCGCGTACGATGTGATAGCGCACACCCGGCAGATCCTTCACGCGTCCGCCGCGAATCAGCACGATCGAGTGTTCCTGGAGATTGTGCCCCTCACCCGGGATGTACGCGATCACTTCGAAGCCGTTCGTGAGCCGGACCTTGGCCACCTTGCGGAGCGCCGAGTTGGGCTTCTTGGGCGTCGTGGTGTACACGCGCGTGCACACACCGCGGCGAAACGGATTCGCCTTGAGCGCGGGAGACTTGTCCTTGCCGACCGGCGACTTGCGGCCATGGCGAATAAGCTGGTTGATCGTGGGCATCCGGCTGTGCGTGGAACCTTTCGTGTTGAGCCTGCATTTTGGAGCCGTATTTTGCCACAGACTCTTAAGATATCAGCACTTGCGGGCGAGGTCAAGGCGCACCACGTACCCCCACACCAAGGCCAGGAACCCCCATTCTGGACCGCGCGTCCATTAAATCATTAACAAACGACAATGCATCTCACGTTACCTTCGAGTCTGGTCTCGCGGTGCGGACCAGACTCAGACCGGCGAAGGTCGCCGCCGCTCCGAGGATGATCAGTGCCGCCAGGATCCGCACGACGGTGATCCGGAAGCTGGTGAGCTCGGGAGCGGCGATGGTGCCGGCCATGCGCCCCGCATCGGCCAGAAAGAAGGGGGCCTCCAGCAGCGCGGCCGCTCCAGCCAAGAGATGCACGATCGCAAGCACCGCCAGCATCCGGGTCCAGGGCGAGAGGATCGCTGCGGTTATCAGAAACACATCCGCGGTCAGCAGCGCTGGTCCGCGGGTCCAGAGAATCGCCACCAGGCCCAGGCGTCCCGTCGGGATCGCGAGGTCCGCACCGTCGGTGGCCGACAGCAGATCGAGACCCTGGTGCATCAGGATGATCGCCCCCACGGCCGCCAGGATCGGGAGGAAACGGCGCTCGAGGTTGATCACGCCTCCCGGCCTTTTCTCGGTTCGGCCACCACGAGAGATTCGGAGGCCGGTCGTCCGCTTCGTGGCGGAGGGGCCGCGGTCCGCCACGCGGCGACGCCGGCCCATGCGAGCGTGAACGCCCCGGCCAGCGCCACCACTCCGGCGCGGAAGGCGGCGGCCGAGAACGCGCGGGTGGATTCCGCGGGCACCGCGCCGCGCACCTGGACCGCATCGAGCACGAAGAGCACGAGCCCGGTGAGCACGCCCGCGGCCAGCACGAGGTGCAATGCCCCCAGCGTTCGCAGCATGCTGCGCCACCCGAGCGCCGCCGCCGACATGAAGAGCATTACATCACCCACCAGCAGTGCACTGGCCCGGCTGGCGACCAGCCCGAAGATGCCAAAACGCCAGTTGGGCGCGGAGATGTCCGTCTTGCGGGAGAGCATTGTCGCGATCAGATCGGCCGACTGGTCCAGCAGGATCAGGAGCCCGGCAGCGAACAACACAGTCAGCAGACGTCGGACAGGTCGAGACGCATTTTGCATCGGCGGTCTCCGAGTGAAAATCGGCCTCAAGCTAAACCCTTTCGTACCCCAGCCGAACATTCTAGCTTTCATCACAACTAATCAACCCGCGGAAAGACAATGAGCTCCACTCCCCGGCCACTCCAACTCTCGGCGGTCGTGGCGTGCGCCGTACTCGGCGCCTGCGGCAAGAGTACCCCCACTCAGCCGAGGGTCGCCACCAGACTCGAGGTCATCGCGGGAGCCGGCCAGACCGCCGGCGTCGGGAGCACGCTCCCTGCCAGGATCGTGGTCCGGACCAGCGATGCTCAAGGCGTGCTCGGCGGCGTGGTCGTGTCCGCGACGACCGAGTCCCAGGGCGGCGGATCGGTCGCACCGGGCTCGGTAACCACGGCCGCCAACGGCGAGGCGGAAATCCTCTGGACCCTCGGCCCGAAAGTCGGGAGCCAGACCCTCACGCTTTCTGCGACCAGCGTTCCGCCGGTCACCATTTCCGCCACCGGCGAGATCGGTGCGGCGGCAACGATCTTCCCGGTGTCCGACGTCTTCCAGTTTACGGTGGTATCGCGTGCGGTGTCCATTCGTCCGGCCGTGCGGGTTACCGATGCACTCGGCAATCCGATCCCCGGACAGGCGGTCACGTTCGACGCCCCGCTCGCCGGGTCGGTGCTCACGGGCACCGCCGCAGTCACCGATGCGCTGGGCGTTGCCAGACTGGGGTCCTGGACCATCGGTCCCGACGCCATCAGCTATTCGGCCCGCGCGCTTATCGCCACCGGCCCCGCGGCGGGTCAGGCCACGACCTTCGAGGCACGCGGAGTGCCCGCCACCGTGGTCGCGGTCGAGGGGATCGGGCAGACGGCCAACGCGGGTACGGCCGTCGGAGTGGCGCTGGGGGTGCGCGCCGCGCGGGATGACGGCAGCCCGCTGCCTGGTGTCAGCGTGACGTTCGTGGTGGTGAATGGGGGCGGTCTGATTCAAAGCACGGGCGCGATCACCGGCAGCGATGGTATCGCCCGGGCGCCGGGGTGGATTCTGGGCGGCATTCCCGGATCCAACCGGGTCGACGCGCAAGCGCTGGGCGTGCCAGTCGTGATTTTCACTGCGACCGGAGTTCAGGGTGTGCCGATGTCCGTGGTGGCCACGAGCCCCACCGCGCAATCGGGGTTCTTCGGAAACTTCGTGGCGACCCCCCCCTCTGTGGTGCTTACCGATGCCCAGGGCAAGCCGGTGGCCGGATCCACCGTGACGTTCGAGTTGCTCCAGGCCGACGGACAGATCGTGGGCACCACCCCGGTCAGCGATTTCCTGGGCCGAGCCACCCTCGGCGGCTGGCGGCTGGGTACCGGCGCCTCGGGTGGCGTTCGCGCGGCGGTGGTCGGGTTCCCGCCGGTTACTTTCACCGCCACTGCGGGCACTCCCCCCGCGAGCACCTTCAACCTCGAAGTGCGTTACCGCAGCGCCGCCGACGGATGCAGCACCTGTCTCGTGCCGACCGCGGCGCAGCTAACGGCGTTCAATCAGGCGGTGGACCGGTGGAAGCAGATTCTCATTTCCGGCGCCCAGCCCTATCCGGTCAACGAGCCCCGCACGTCCTGTTTCCCGGCGATGAACGAGACGGTGAACGGTTTGGTGATTTTTGCCAATCTGGTGCCCATCGACGGGGTGAACGGCATCCTGGGAAGCGCGGGGCCGTGCATCGTCCGGGACGATCATGGCTTCCAGCCCGCGGTGGGCATCATGAACTTCGATACCGCGGACCTGATTGCCCTCGAAGGGAGGAACCAGCTTAACGAAGTCATCCTCCATGAAATGGGACACGTGCTCGGATTCGGCACGATGTGGAATTTCAACCCCGGCCCGCCCTTCGTGGGTCCCGGCAATCCGCCCAATACGCTTCTGTCTGGCGCCGGCACGCCGGATCCGGTCTTCGTCGGACTGTCGACCCGGGCGGGATTCCTCGGAGCGGTGGCCGCCGGCCGGACCTTTACCGGGGTGCCGGTGCCGGTGGAGAACACCGGCGGCGGCGGAACCAGGGATTCCCACTGGCGCGAGGCCACCGTCGACAACGAGCTCATGACCGGGTTCATCGACAACGGAGTCAACCCGCTCAGCGCCTTCACCGCGACCTCGTTCCGGGACCTGGGCTACGTGGTGAACGATGCGGTCACGGATCCCTTCACTTTCCTGGCGTCGCTTCAGGCCGCTCCATCGTGGCTGCCGTCGTTCGGGGGCGGGTTCCAGCTGGTCGAAGCGCCGCTGACCGAGCCCATCATCGTGATCGACCGGCGGGGGCGGAGGGTGGCGACGGTGGCGCGGTTCCTGAAATGACGGGTGATCGGTGACTACTTCGACGGAACCCTTCACCAGGTGAGCGACCTCTGAAGTAGGCCCGCCGACTCAAAAACAAAGAGGCCCGGGCACCGCCCGGGCCTCTTCGCGACGAATCCTTACTGCGCCTTCCACCGTGTGGCGCGAGTCGCGCTGCCCGCAATACTCCACCCGACAATGTCCAGGGCGTTGTTCACGTCCCGCGCCAGGCTCTCCGGGTAGCCCGGGAGTACGCCGAGGTCATACATCCGCCCTGACACCGGGTTGCGCAGGAAGGCGTGTTTTTCTCCTGCCGCGGTGAGGCTCCAACCCACGATCCACCCCGCGTCGTTGATCCCCATGGCTTCGGCCTGGGTCCCGCCGAGGGTGCCCAGATCCAGCATCTGCCCCGTTGTTGGATCCCAGCGGAACGCCCTGGGCTGGCCGGCGATCTGACTCGATCCGACCACAATCCCGGAGGCATTGAGATCGAAGCCCACGGTCACTCCGCCGAGGGAAGGGAGCGTCACAACGCTCTGGGTATTCTGGTTCCAGTACCGCGCCGCGCCGCCCGCGCCAGGAGAGGCCGACGTGATCGCCATTCCGCCATCGTTGAGACGACCGCTGCAAACGTTATAGGCATTGGGAATCAGCGTCGTCACGTTGCCGGCCAGCGTCCAGACATAGTTCTGAGCGAAGGATCCGTTGTCGGCGCAAGCGAGCACCTGCCCCACGTCGTTAATGCCGATTGCGAAGGTCCGATTGTTCTGCGTAAATGGTCCGGGAGGATTCCGGAAGGTGCCCGCGGCGGGATCAAAGAGCCACCCGATATACGGTGTGTGTCCGGCAATGATACCGGCTTCGTTGATGTCCTCGGCATAATTCAAATCGCCGTAGGGATTGGGGATCGTGGTAATCGCGCCGCCCAGGCTGGGCCAGTAGACCGCCGCAGATCCACTCGCTCCGACGATCCGTCCGACTTCGTTCAGGGTCACCGCGAGGCTGCTGTTGGCGCCCAGGGCACCGAGGTCGAACTGGGAGATTACCAGCCCGGGCTCGACCGTGACGTTGATGCTGTAGAAGGTGAACGGGCTGTTGGTCGCCCCTGGAGACGCCACATCGAACCGGAGCTGGTGGGTGCCGATGGGAATGGTGGTGCCTGGCGCCGCCGTGATGGTCAGTATCGCCGGTGCCGTCGTGGTGTTGAATGATGCCGTCACCCACGGGGCCGGGGACCCGTTGAAGTAGTTCGAGAACGAGCCGGCGGTCAGGTTGGTGAGCGGGTCGGAGCCAGTGTTGGTGATGGAGATCTGCCTCGAAGCCGACTCGCCCTGCGGCACCGAGAAGGACAGGCTGGTGGGGTTGGGAACGATGGTCGCATTGACCGGGGGAACCCCGGCCGCAATGACGGTGATGTTGATGGAATAAAAGGTGTATGGGCTGTTGCTCGCACCCGGCGCCGAGACATCGAAACGCAGTTGGTGAACGCCGGCGCCGATATTCAATCCGGGGGCCGCGGTAATCGTCAGCGTAGCCGGGGCCGTCGTGGTATTCCAGGACGCGGTGACCCAGGGCGCCGCGGAGCCGTTGAAGTAGTTGGAGAAGCTACCCGCCGAGAGCCCAGCGAGGAGCCCACTCCCGCCGTTCACGAAGTTGATCTGCGCCTGCGCGGTCTGGCCCTGTTGCACCGGGAGGCTGAGCGAACCCGGCGAGGGAGAAATGCTTGGCGTCCCCACTCGCACGGTCGCGCTACCGTTGATGCCACCGCTCGAGGCCGTGATGCTGACCGTACCGCTGACGACCCCGGTGACCAGGCCGTTGGCATCGACGGTCGCCACCGCGGTGTTGGCGGACGACCAGGTCAGGCCAATGCCGCTGACCGGGTTGCCGGCGGCATTCCGGGGTGTCCCGGTGAGCTGGACAGTCCCTCCAGGTATCACTCCGGCCGGGTCGGGCGACACGCCGATGCTGACAAATGCGGGGGCAATCGCCACGGTGTACGGCGAAGTGATGTACCACGGATGGGTGAAGGTTACGCTCCCGGTACCCGCGGCAATCGCCTTGACGTAAAACGTCGCCGAGGACCGTTGTGGAACGTGGATCGAGGCGAGAGTCGCTTGTCCGTCACTGAACGCCAGCCCGGACGATGCTGCCATGGCAAAGTCCACCGGCGACGAATTCCCCAGCGCTCCGCTGGCATCCACCAGGGTGAGCTGCACGGCCGCAGAATCGCCGACCCGGAGCGACGCGGGCCATCCGTCGATTCTGATCCTTCCCTTCACGATCGTGATGATCGCCGTGTCGGGCAGGAGGCTCGGGGCGGTCGCAATTAGCGTATCGACGCCGGGCCCATTCGTCCCGTTGATGCCGAAGAGCTTGGAGGTCGACCCCGCCGGCATCACGAACGAACTGGTCTGCCCACCATAGGTGTAGGTGGATCCGCCACTCTCCCACAGAACGAGGAAGCCATTAAGGTTGGTCACGGAGAACGCCACGTTGGCGGGGGGCACCGGCGTTACCCCGATCCGCTGACTCACAGACCAGCCGGCCACGATGGTTGCAGTTTTCGGCTGGAAGTCGAGCTGGCCCGCCGGTGTTGCAGATAGCGTGTTGGTGTAGGTCAGGTAGTCCCGATGGGTGACGGAGATATCGTGGGACCCGGTGGAGATCACTTTGACGTAAAACGCCGATGAAGTGCGCTGTTGGACACCGATGGTGGTGATCGCCGCGTTCCCGTTCGAGAACACCAGACCGGGCGTACCGGCGAGTGCGAGGGTGATCGGAGAGGCGAGACCGCCGAGGGCGCCGTTCTGGTCGGTCAGCGTGACTTGCAGGGCCGCGGAGTCCCCGACCTGGAGAGTCGCCGGCCATCCGCTCACCAGGAACTTCCCCTTCACCAGGGTGATGATGGCGGTATCGGGTACGAATCCAGCCGCCGATGCGATCAGCGTGTCTACCCCTACTCCATTCAGGCCCGCTGCACCGAGAAGTTTTTGAGTCTGGCCGGCGAGGATAGTGTAACTGCCGGTCTGGCCCCCGTAGGTGTAATTGGCGGTCCCACCCTCATTTATCACAAGAAAACCGTTGACATTCCGTAGCGAGACGGCAAGGTCGGTTGGAAGCGCGACCGACTGCGTGATATTCTGCCGTACATTCCACCCTGCGACGTTGGATGCGGTCCGGGGGAGCAGCCCCAGCACACCCAGGATCGTGAGCGGCATCGGTCCGCTCGCGGTCCCGGCGGCGAAGGCACGGAGATCGGTGACACCGGGAAGCCGCCCCGTGACCGGGGGGGACATCGTCGTCCCAGTCGCGTTGGTATACGTGGGACCGGCGGGTACGGAGGCGATCGATGGTGCGGAGCTATTCCAGTAGACTGCGATGCCCGGCACGGAATAGTAGTACGCGTTGGAGTACGTCGTGCACACGTAGCGCCGGCTGAACCAGCCGGTGCGTATCCAGTAGCAGTAGGTGTAAGGGACGACGGAGTAGGACCAGACGCTGCCATTGACTGCAGTCGTTTGACCGACGCGGATCGTGGTCTGTGCGACCCCGTTGACGTAGTTGGGCCAGATACCGACAGAGTAAGTGCTGAAATGGCTGATGGGAGCGGACACTGTATTGTCCACCTGGTCGATAGTGCTGCCAGGGACCTGTACCCAGCCGGTGCCGTCGAAGGTCATGAGAACGAGCGCGGAAGGCGGCACCCCCTCCGGAAGGCTCTCGGGCTGATACTCGATCGCGAGTGTAACCGGCACCGCGAAGGCGGTCCCATCGGGTCCGAGATCCACGACGGGAGCCCACGCACCCGTCCCAGGCAGAACATCGGTCACCATGGTCACGGAAATGTTCTTGGTTGCCGGCAGCGCCCCCTCGGGTATCGCCAGTGCGACGGAACCATCCGCGGTCGTCACCGTGCCGCCGGAGGCCCCAACAGCAACACTGCCGCCGGCAGGAAACACCCCCACCGCACCAACCTCAATGCGGAATTTGATCGGGAGCGTGCGGCCGTTCACCAGTCCTATGAACTCATTGGTCTGGACGTTCTTCAGCTGTGAGCCGTTCGAGACAACGTCGACATCGGCGAACCCCAGTTGGGCCGATCCCACAAACACTCGAATCCGATAGATCTTGGCCGGGTCCAGGCTGCAGGGACCGCGGAGGCACTGGTCGGTCTGCCAATTGACGTGGTATTTCTCCCCCATCACATCCTTGGCCACCGCCCCATCACCGCTGCCCCCTGACCCGAACTCGGCCACGACCGGTCCACACTTGTTGCCCAGGAGATCCCACTCGCAGATCGAGACTGCGGGCGCCAAGGTGCCGTCGAAGGCGCCTGAAAAGCTCGGCATCTTGAGGACGGGGGGCAGGAAATAGAAATGCGTGTTGCCGAGGTTCGCCCCATCGCTGATCGCGGTCTGGGGCCCTGGGTCATCCCGCGGGCCGGTGGGGGGGCGGTCGCAAGCGAGCGCGGTCAGGGCCAGCAGCGAAACCGACAGAAGGCGGCGCATGAGATTCCTCACGAAAGGGAGAGACCCTGATTACTGGAGGAGCCGGGCCCTGCTCAGCGGTTAGACGGAGAGGCCACGCGGTTTTCCTGCTCCGGAGTGGGAGCTGCCGCTTGACGGCCTGCACCGCCGCGGTACAATCCGGAGTCGCCCCATCGAGTACCAGCATTGCGATTAGTTGAGAATCGGTGGTTCGAGCCTTCGCCGGTTCCCCTACATGATGGACAGAATGTTCTTGGGCGAAATAGGCGGCATGACCTATGGGGCAAGACGGCATTTTTCTGTCGCACGCGGACCTAGCGGCTCTCGAGCACATAGCCACTGTGCTGCACCGCCCGTTCGAGTATGGAGGCCTCGACGGCTGGCGGGCCGAGGTCAATCGAAGTCTCTGCCCCGTCGTCGGCGCCGATCTCGCAATCTTCTACTTGGCTCCACGGTTGGAAGGATCGAGCGGAGACCGGGAACAGATTTATAGTGCCGAGCTCTCCCCCGACCAGCGAGCCGATTTCGTGAGGTACGCCCTCCACGACGCCGGGTCCAATCGGGCGTTGGCATTTGGCCGCATGGCGACGTCACAGCGGGGGCTGGTAGGAGATGACTGGGACGTATACTTCGAGGATGAAGCGGTCAACAACTTCTATCTGCCCAATCATCTTCTTGACAGTATCATGATGCTGCTCTGGGATGAGCACGGCGGGAAGGAAGCTTCCGTCGAGATTCACCGGGGAGAATACGGCTCGCCGCTCTTCGGCGACGAAGGGGTTGCGCGTCTTCAGTTGCTGCTGCCCTCCTTCAAGGCAGCGGTTGCCGCCGTGAAGTGCACCAGGAGCATTGGCACCGGCCTCGAGACGCTGCTGGGGAATCTCGGTCAGCCGTTCGCGGTGGCGAGTTGCCGAGGCAGAATCACCTTTCAAACCGAGGCGGTGACGGCGCTGCTGCGGGCAGACCCCGAGGGCGCCAGGCTCAGGCGGGCGATGGAATCACTCGCCGCGTCGCACGCCTCGCTCTTTGAAGCGCGGCGAGGCGGCCGGCGGCATCGAGCTTCGGGTCCGGCGCTCACTGCGGCACTGACCGCCACCGCCACGGTGGAGACGTCGACGGGGAACTACCTGCTCTCGACCGTCGAGGCCCCGCCAGTGCTCACCGGCGGCAGTCCCGGGTTTCTCGTCAGGATCGAGCCGATGTTCGCTCCGGCACTCTCGCCGTTGGAAATCCGGACCCGCTACGGACTCACCACCCGGGAACTCCAAGTGGCGCGATTGCTTGGGGCCGGGGTCTCCAACCAGGGGATCGCGTCCGCGCTCGGGATCAGCCCCCATACGGCACGCCGGCACACCGAACGAGTGCTCGCCAAACTGAGGGTGGCGTCCCGGTCGGGCGTCGGCGCGGCGCTGCATGGCGGGGTGACTCCCGCCGCGGAATCACGCTAAAAAAGAACGCCCGGGCTCTCGCCCGGGCGCTTTGCCACCCTACCTCCCTCCGCCTACAGCGCCTCCACTTCCTCCGCAATCACCACTGGCGCCGCCTGCTCCTCCGGCGGCGTAGGCGGCGGCGGCTCGAAGCCGGCCGGTGGCTGAATTTCCAGGTCGACGTACCGGTAATGGCCGGTGCCCGCCGGGATCAGGTGCCCGATGATGATATTCTCCTTCAAGCCCCGCAGGTCGTCCTTCGCACCGCGAATGGCCGCGTCGGTCAGCACCCGGGTGGTTTCCTGGAACGACGCCGCCGAAATGAACGACTGGGTCGTGAGACTCGCTTTGGTGATACCCAGGAGCAGTGGCTCGGCGATCGCCGGCTTGGCCTTCCGCTTGAGCATCCGGTCGTTCTCTTCCTTGAAGCTGAGCTTGTCCACCGCCTCGGCCT
>JANNGX010000086.1:0-6909 GCA_031404115.1 Gemmatimonadales bacterium
CGGGGCCTGGGTCGCGGGGCGCGAGCCGGACCCCTCGGCGCGGGAGCGATTCGCCCGGCCGATACCCCGCCTTCCCGAGGGTCGGTGGCTCGTGGCGCACGGCGCGACCGCCATGATGGATCTGAGCGACGGGCTCGGCGGAGATGCCGGCCACCTCGCCGCCGCGTCGGGCCTCGCGCTCCACGTCGAGCTTCGGGATCTGCCGCTGCACCCCGCGGCCCGGGTGGAAGCCGGGGCAGTCGGCCAGAGGCCGGCCCTGTACGCGGCCTGGGGCGGTGAGGACTACGAGCTGCTCGCCGCCATGCCCCCGGCATTTGCCGGCACCAGCGAATTCGCGCTCACCAGAATCGGGGAATTCGCCCCGGGACGCGGGGTCACCTTCACCCTCGACGGCAGGCCAGTGGAGCCGGGCGGCTACGATCACTTCGCATGATCGGCTTCCTGCGCTACGTCTCGTCATTCATCTTCTATATGTCGTGGTCGGCGGGGCAGGTCATCCTCGCCGCGCTCGCCGGCGTGAAGCAGCGGCCCGGAGGCGTCTACGACATCGGTGCCCGTCGCTGGGCCAGAGGCATGCTTCGCGGCACCGGCATCAGCGTCCGGGTGGAAGGCCGGGAACGGCTATTGACGTCGGAGCCCAAGGTGTTCATCTCCAACCACACTTCCTTCGTGGATATCTGGGCCATCCTGGCCGAATTCCCCGGCACGATCCGGTTCGTCTACAAGAAATCGATTGACCGGATTCCGCTGATGGGCCGGGCGATGCGCGCGGCCCGTCACATCGCGATCGACCGGCAGAGTCATTCCGCGACCTTCGCCGCCTATGACGAGGCAGCCAAGTTCATTCGGGATGAAGGCATCTCGGCCGTGGTCTTCGCCGAAGGCACGCGGTCGCGCGACGGCCGGCTCAAGGCGTTGAAGAAGGGGCCGTTCGTCCTGGCCATTGCGGCGGGCGCGCCGGTGGTGCCGGTCTATTGCGAGAACAGCTACGAACTGATGCCCCGGGGAAGCTGGAGCCCGAAACCCGGCACCGTCACTCTCCGGATCGGTGCGCCGATTCCGACCACGGGATTGGACTATGAGGCGCGGGACACCCTCGCGAAGCAGGCCCGGGCGGCGTTGCTCGAGATGGGGGCGAAAGAATAAAGGAGTTACCTTTCCTCTATGTCCACGATCATTGAAGTGCACGGAAGAGAGATCCTCGACAGCCGCGGCCACCCCACCGTGGAGGCCGATGTCGTGCTCGCAAGCGGCGCCCGGGGCCGGGCGGCGGTGCCGAGCGGCGCGTCCACCGGCGAACACGAGGCGGCGGAGCTCCGCGACGGCGACCCCAAACGGTATCTCGGCAAGGGTGTCACCGAGGCGGTACGCAACGTCAACGAGGTGCTGGGCCCGAGGCTCGAGGGGATGGACGCCTCCGACCAGATCAGCATCGACGCGGAGCTGATGGATGCGGATGGCACCTCCAACAAGGCCAAGCTCGGCGCCAACGCGCTCCTGGCCGTGTCGCTGGCCTCCGCGCGCGCGGCGGCGGACGAGGTAGGGCTTCCGCTCTACCGGTATCTCGGCGGCCCGATGGCGCGGGTCATGCCGGTGCCCATGATGAACATCCTGAACGGCGGGGCCCACGCCAGTAACAACGTGGACGCCCAGGAATTCATGGTGGTGCCGATCGGAACCGACAATTTCCCCGATGCGCTCCGGATGGGCGTCGAGGTGTTCCACAGCCTGAAAAAGGTACTGACCAAGATGGGGCTGTCGACCGCGGTGGGCGACGAGGGCGGCTTTGCGCCGATGCTTCCGTCGAACGAAGCGGCCCTCGACGTGATCATGCAGGCGATCGAGGTGGCCGGCTACCAGCCGGGCCAGGACATCGGGATCGCGCTGGACGTGGCGGCCTCGGAGCTCTATGACAAGACCGCCTACGTCTTCAAAAAGGGCGACAAGAGCAGCCGCACCGCCGAGCAGATGGTGGACCTCTACGCCGACTGGGTGGATCGGTACCCCATTGTGTCGATCGAGGACGGACTCGCGGAGGATGACTGGGAGGGCTGGGCGCTGCTCACCGAGAAATTACAGGATCGAGTGCAGCTGGTGGGAGACGACCTCTTCGTGACCAACGTGGACCGGCTCTCCCGCGGCATCGAACAGGGCGTGGCGAATGCGGTGCTGATCAAGGTCAACCAGATCGGCACGCTCACCGAGACCCTGCAGTGCATCGAGCTGGCCAAGGGGAGCATGTACGGCGTGGTGATTTCCCATCGCTCCGGCGAAACCGAGGACACCTTCATCGCTGATCTTGCGGTGGCCACCAATGCCGGGCAGATCAAGACCGGCAGCGCCTCCCGGAGCGACCGGACCGCGAAATACAACCAGATGCTCCGGATCGCGGAGGAGCTCGATTCGGTGGCCCATTACCCGGGCCGGGACATGTACCACCTGTGACCCGCACGCGGTGGCTGTTCCTGTTGCTGGTGGTTGCCGCGCTGGTCTTTGCCGCGCAGGCCGGGGAATACAGCACGCCGCAGTGGCTTTCGCTCCGGGCCCGCGAAAAAGAGATGCGGGCCGAGGTGACGGCGCTGGCGCGCGAAGTGGATAGCCTCACGCGGTATAAGAAGCTGGTGGAGACCGATCCGGCGACGCAGGAGCGGGTGGCCCGGGAGCAATACGGGATGCTCCGCAAGGGCGAAATCGAGTTCACGCTGGTGCCACCGGAGGGGAAGTAGGTAGCCGGTACCATGAAGCCACAGGACGCGAACGGCAGGCGCTCCCCCGAACACAGGCCTTTCCGGGTGCTCATCGTCGCGGGGTCCAACCGGCGGCAGTACGACTGTCCGGGGGTCGACTCCAAGGCCCGCACCCTCATGTTCCGCATGGCGGACCGGCTACCCCAGGAATGGGAGATCGACCTCGAGGACCTGGGCAACGTGTGGAACCGGGAGCAGATCCGCACCTGCAACGGCTGTGTCTCCACCGCTATGCCACTCTGCGTGTGGCCCTGCAACTGCTATGAGCGGGGCAGCGTGGGCATGCCCGACCTGATGTGGAATCTCGACCTGTATTCGCGGCTGGATCTTGCCGATGCATGGGCCATCATCGGACCGGTCAACTGGTACGGGATGAGCAGCACCCTCAAGGCAATGTTCGACCGGCTGGTCTGCATGAACGGGGGGAATCCCGAAGAAGGCCGCATCGGACACAAGGACCCGACGCTGGCCATCCGTCTGGAGCAATCCCCCGAGTGGAAGGAGCTGAGCCGGAACCATCTGGAGGGCCGCTCCGCGGGGTTCTTCTGTTATGGTGATGGCGGTGGCGACGAGCTGGACGACGAGGGCCGGCCCCACATCCTGCGCCATCCGGAATACTTCGATCCCGAGGAAGAGCCGTTCGAGAATATGCGGGACTGCTACGCTCCCCTGGTCTGGCAGTGCCGGTACAGCGGCATCGAGGTGCCGGATCCGCTCTGGCGGTACATCGAGTTTGGCCGGGGAACGAAATACAGCGAGAACCAGGCGGAGCACATGGTGGATCAGCCGGACGTGGTTCGGGAGTTCGACGCCTGGACCGACGGGTTCGCGGAGCATGTCGCCACGAAGGGCAGGATCACCCCGGGCCGGTACCGCGCCTTCGAGTACCGCCCGCCGTCGCATTTCTGGGCCGATATCAAGACCAAGTGGCGCGGCCTTCGGATGGCTCTGGGCCGCCCGATCCCGGGCACCTCGCCGGCGATCCAGCAGGAGCGGGGACTGAACCGCGACGTCACGATCCGCTACAAGAAGGGCGAGGGCGCAAAACTCCGAGGCGACTAGCGCGACCCGGGTGACTTCGGGCCGCACGAGCGCTATTTTGCCCGATTCCGGCAGGGTAGCTCAGCTGGTTAGAGCACGGCACTCATAATGCCGGGGTCGCGGGTTCGAGTCCCGCCCCTGCTATGCGTTCGCTTCGGCTTCCACTGTTTGTTTGCGTGTTTTCATCGTGGGCGGTGGGCCGGGCTCTCAATGAGGAGGCATGGTCGAGCGGAGGGAATTGTTCTATGTTGGCATCTGCATTGCGCTGCCGCGTTGTTGTGTTCCGACTCGCAGAAAAGGAAACGGACAATGAGCCGTCCGGTGGTCGGCACGCTGCTCTTGGCGCTGCTTTCCGGTTGCACTCAGACTCCGAGCCGCGACCTTCCAACCGAACCCGGCCAGTCTGGTGGCACCCCGACAGTCGGGGGGCCTCAGCAAGCACCGACTTCCGCGGGCACGCGGCCCAACATCGTCTTCATCCTGACCGACGATCAGGAAGCGGCCAGCACCTCGGTCATGGCGAATTTGAACAACTTGATTGCTGCGCAGGGCGCCACCTTCAGCAAGTTCTACTACAGCCTCTCCCTCTGCTGCCCGTCCCGCACCACCATGTTGCGAGGGCAGTATCCTCACAATCATGGAATTCACTCCAACTTCCTTCCGAACGGCGGGTGGAGAAAGGCCAACGCCCTGGGGCTGGAGACGTCGACGATCGCCACCTGGCTCAATGCCGCGGGGTACAACACCAGCTATATCGGCAAGTACCTGAACGAATACAACCTTGCGCCGGCAGGCTACATTCCTCCAGGATGGACGGACTGGCACGCCTTTTATTCAACGCCACTCTACAGCAACTACAAGCTGAATGAGAACGGAATAGTCGTCTCCTACGGCAGCGGCGCCGCGGCCTATTCCACCGACGTGTTCTCCGCCCGGGCGGTCCAATTCATCAACTCCCAGGCGGGCGCCACCAAGCCGTTCTTTCTCTGGGTCGCTCCGAACGCGCCCCACGGCCCAAGCGTCCCCGCCGCCCGGCATCTGAACACGTTCAGCGCCGTTCCGCTGCCCCAGCCACCCAACTTCAACGAAGTCGACGTGAGTGACAAACCCCGCTGGGTACGCAACAATCCACTCTTGACCCCCGCGGAGATATCGACCCGCACGACGCTGCACCGCAGACGGCTGGAGACGCTGCTCGCGGCCGACGAGATGATCAAGGCTATCGTGGATGCTCTCGACGCGACCGGCCAGCTCGACAACACCTATATCGTGTTCACTTCGGACAATGGCTTCCACATCGGCCAGCACCGGCTGGTCCGGGACCGGAACTCCGCCTACGAAGAGGATATTCTCGGTCCGTTGTTCGTACGCGGCCCGGGAGTGCCGGCCGGTCTGGTGCTGGATCATCTGGTGCTGAACAATGATCTGGCTCCAACCTTCGCCGAGATCGGCGCCGCGATCGTGCCTGGCTTCGTGGATGGCCGGTCTTTCCTCCCTCTGCTCTCGGGGAGCGGTTCGCCGGCTTCCGCCTGGCGGCAGAACTTTGCCGTCGAATACGACGCCGACCCACAACCCGTCACCGAGAAAATTCCGCCCGAATTCTTTGCCCTCCGGACGCGACAATTCACGTACATCGAGTACGTGACCGCGGAGCGGGAGCTGTACGACAACCTCGTGGATCCTTGGCAGGTAACCAACATCGTCGCAACGGCGCCCACGCAGCTATTGAGCGCGCTCTCCGCCCAGCTCGCGGCAGTGCGCGCCTGTACCGGTCTCACCTGCACGGCCGTCGAGAACACCGCGGTCACCGTCCCGACTCCGCCCAACCAGTCCCCGGTAGCGTGGATCACGGTGCCCGCGGGCGGCGCGAGTCTCGTGCACGGCGCGCCGATCGGCTTTGTCGGGAGCGGGACCGATCCTGAAGATGGGGCGCTGACCGGGGCGGCATTGGTGTGGACCAGCAGCCGGGACGGTCCGCTTGGCACCGGCACCGGGTTCAGCACCAGCAGCCTGTCGGTGGGCACCCACACGATCACGCTCACCGTGCAGGATTCCCAGAGCGCTACCGGGACCGCGACACTGAGCCTCACGATCACCCCGGGTCCGCCGCCCAACCAGCTGCCCACCGCCGCGATCACGTCGCCGAGCGCCGGCGCGAGCAACCCGCCGGGGACGACCGTCGATTTTTCGGGGAGCGGGACCGATCCTGAGGATGGGGCGCTGACCGGGGCGGCATTGGTGTGGACCAGCAGCCGGGACGGACTGCTTGGCACCGGCACCGGGTTCAGCACCAGCAGCCTGTCGGTGGGCACCCACACGATCACGCTCACCGCCCAGGATTCCCAGAGCGCCGCCGGGACCGCGACACTGAGCCTCACGATCACTCCGATTCCGCCGCCCAACCAGCCACCCATCGCGAATTTCACCTGGGCCTGTGCCACGGGGGTCCCGCATCAGTGCACCTTCGACGCCGGGAGCAGCAGCGACGACGTTGGTATCGTGCTCTGGACGTGGACTTGGGGCAACGGCCGGGGCGATTCGAAGACGTGGCAGTTCAACAAGAATTTCTGGGCGAAGGCGGGCCCGTACACGGTGACGCTGACGGTCAAGGACTCGGGAGGGCTCACCGGCTTCATTTCCAAGGTGGTGCTGGTACCCTAGACAGGTCCGCGCGGCGAGTAGTTTGATCACGCCCTCGCAAGAATGGTACTGCAGGACGCTGCAACACCTGCAATCGTTGTCCGCGTCGAGCCCGCCGCGGGCGAATTGCATTGCACAGTACGGGAACCCTTCAGCCTGCCGGGAACACCCGGGCTCCCACGGTGCATCCGCAACTCCTTGCTGGACGCCCGCCTATCTGCGGCTCCGTCGATTGGCACCGCAGTTGCCTTCCCTATCGCCCAGTCGCAGGGAAGTACCGTGCAGTTCACCCCAGGGCGTGCAAGCTCACGCCGGAGAGGAAGGACCCATGTCGAACCGGAAGGGCTTCACGCTGATCGAGCTGCTGATCGTGGTCGTGATTATCGGCATTCTGGCCGCCATCGCGATTCCGAAGTTCGCCGCCACCAAGGACAAGGCCAAGCTGGCGTCGGTCAAGACCGACCTGCGTAACCTGATGACC
>JANNGX010000087.1:0-9184 GCA_031404115.1 Gemmatimonadales bacterium
CGAACAGCCCATCCTGGCCCAGAATGTCCTCCGGGCGCTCACAGCCGGCGAGCAATTGATCGAGTAACTCTTTGGAAAAGGCCATCTTCTCTCCTTCACCGGAGCAAGTATGGCCCGCACACAAAAATCCTGATAGGTCCAATCCAGCTATTGGACTCCGGCCCCTGGAACCCCTCATGGCATCGACGATCGCGCCTAAGGCGCACCCATCGGCCACGTCTCTACAACTAGGAGCTCTACCAGGTCAAGCCACCGATCAAACACTACCAAATTTGTCCTGTTCCAACCTCCGCCACCCCCCTCCGCAACTAGTACATCTTATAAGTCCGCCTGCCCCGTTCGACCGCCCCCGTCCCCCTACGCACGATTCAGCAATGACACTCTTGCCCAACCCCGCCCCGTTTCTTATGTTGTCTGACCCGGTACAAGGTCCCGGACCGTAGCTGACCCAAAGAAAGGCCTTCTCCAACGATGCGAAGCGACCTCACCATGACCTACTCCAAGATCCCGATCTGGGGCCCCGGGCGCTTCGCGCGTCCGTTCGCCACCGGTCTGGATATTGGCCAGGTCGGCGATCGCATCGCCTCGACCCGAAGGAAACGAGCACCCTAGGTATCGATCGCGGCACGTGATCCTCCGCCTTCCGGGTGCTCCCCAGAGACCCGGAAGGCTTTTCGTTTTGCACCGTGACTAGAGGATCACGACCATGAACCCGCAGGGACAGACACTCGACCAGGCCATCATCGCCCGGTACACCGGTCAGCCCACCCGCCTCCCCGCCGAGCTCCGCCGCCGGATCGAAGCGGAATGGGACGGTGCACCCGTGGCGCTCTACGCCTTCTCCGACCTCGGCCCAACCTTCGAGCTGGGCGAGTCGTGGGTGGCCTTGGGACGAACCCACGTCGCCATCGCGCGCGCCCTCGAGGACCGCTCCGAGTTCGAGCTCACGGTCTTCCGGCGGGACCGTCTCCGCGCCGTCCGCGAAACTCCGGGTCTGTCCGCGACCACCCTCACCTTCGAGGCGGACGCGGCAGACGCCCCCCTCGGCGTGGTGCGGTACACCAACCGCCAGCGGCGCGCCTTCGAGAACCTCCGCTTCGTGCTCGAGGAGGGGATCGCCGAGCGCACGGTGAGCACGCCCGATCCGGACGTGGAATACGCGGCGTCGGTGGCTCACCCGGTACGCGACGCGCAGGCAGTCGTAGGCGGACGGCCGACCGCGGTGATCTGGCGGCTGCTGTCGTACCTCATGCCCTACCGGCGCGAGCTGATCCTGGGCATGTCGGCGGCTACGCTGATCACGCTGGTGAGCCTGGTGCCGCCGTGGCTCACGGGGTACGTGCTGGACCGGCTGGTGACGCCGGCACGCGCAGGCACGCTGCCGATGAGCCGCGCCACGCTCCTGGCCTGGCTCGCGGTGTCCGCCATGGCGGTGGTGTTCCTGCTCCGCCAGGCCGCTGCGGTGGTGCGGCTCAGACTCATGAGCATCATGGGCGAGTGGGTGGCCCGCGACCTCCGCACCGAGCTGTACGAGCACCTGCAGCGCCTGAGTCTGTCGTTCTTCTCGCGGAAGAAGACCGGCGGGCTGATCACCCGGGTGTCGGCCGATACCGACCGGCTCTGGGACTTCCTCGCCTTCGGCGTGGTGGACGTGTCCCTCTCGGCGGTGATGCTGATCGGGCTCGGCGCGGTGCTGGTGGTGCTGGACTGGAAGCTGGGGCTCGCGATGGTGGTGCCGGTGCCGGTGTTCTGCTGGCTGATCTTCCGGCACGGCGAGTCGATGAACCGCGTGTTCCTCCGGGCCTGGCGCAAATGGAGCCGGGTATCGGACGTGCTGTCGGACACGATTCCCGGCATCCGGGTAGTGAAGGCGTTCCACCAGGAGGAGCGCGAGGTCAAGCGCTTCAACGAGCGCAACGAGGACGTGACGGCGGAGTTCAACCGGATCCACCGGATGTGGACCACGTTCTGGCCGATGCTGGTGCTGGGGGTACACGCCTCCACGATGCTGGTGTGGGTGCTGGCGGTGCCCCGGCTGCTGGGGACCTCGGGACCGGAGCTGTCGACCGGAACGTTCGTCGCCTTCCTGCTGTACGCGACGATGTTCATGGGCCCGATCGAAGTGTTCGGGCAGATCGCGCGCACCATGAACCGCGCCACTACGTCGGCGCACCGGGTGTTCGAGGTGCTGGACACCGAGCCGGAGGTGGTGGACCAAGCCGAGCCGGTTCGGCTGGAGCCGGTCCAGGGACGGGTGACGTTCGAGCAGGTGACGTTCGGCTACGACGGCGTCCGCCAGGTGATCCGCGGGGTGAGCTTCGAGGTCACCCCCGGAGAGTTCATCGGGCTGGTGGGCCCCTCCGGGGGCGGCAAGACGACGGTGGTCAACCTGA
Organism: Gemmatimonadales bacterium; assembly: GCA_031404115.1. Taxonomy (GTDB): domain Bacteria; phylum Gemmatimonadota; class Gemmatimonadetes; order Gemmatimonadales; family GWC2-71-9; genus JABFSM01. The sequence continues at coordinate 2,394 of JANNGX010000087.1, forward strand.
TCGCCCGGTTCTACGACGTGGTCGGTGGGTCGGTGAAAATAGACGGCGTGGACGTGCGGCAGCTCGACGCCGGCCACTTCCGCCGGCAGGTGGGCATGGTACTCCAGGACCCGTACCTGTTCCACGGCACCGTGCTGGAGAACATCCGGTACGGTAAGCCGGAGGCCTCGCTGGATGAAGTGATCGACGCGGCGCGAGCGGCCAACGCGCACGACTTCATCATCAAGCTCACCCACGGGTACGACACCATCGTGGGCGAGCGGGGCCAGACGCTGTCGGGCGGGGAGCGGCAACGGGTGTCGATCGCGCGGGCCATCCTGCACGATCCGCGCATTCTGATCCTCGACGAGGCCACCAGCAGCGTGGATACCGAGACGGAACGGCACATCCAGGAGGCGCTGGAGCGGCTGACCCATGGGAGGACGGTGTTCGCCATCGCGCACCGGCTCTCCACGCTTCGGAAAGCGAGCCGGCTGTTCGTCTTCGAGGATGGACGTTTGGTGGAGGAGGGAACGCCGGCATTCCTGCTGGCGATCGAGAATGGAAAATTTCGGCGGCTGCACGAGCTGCAGCTGTCTTTGAGCTGAAAGGAGGTTGTTATGCAGTCCACATTGAAGCTGGCCCCCACGGTGTACATGCCGCCGGAGGTGCTGCCGCCGGTGCTGGAGCTGGGCGCCGACGGCCGGCTCCGGGCCGGAATCATGGGGAACACTCGCGCGGTGGTGGTGCGCCGGTGTTTCCCATGGTCGGAGCCGGGGCGCTACATCTCGCTCCGGGACGCGGACCAGGCCGAGGTGGCGCTGGTCCGTGATCCGGCGGACCTGGCGCCTGCTTCTCGGCAGGCGCTGGGGCTGGCCATGACCGAGGCGGGCTTCGTCTTCGAGGTGACCCGGGTCATCGAGGTCGAGGAGGAAGTCGAGATTCGCCACTGGCAGGTCGACACTCGGCAGGGACTGCGGTCCTTCCAGACTCGGCTGGACGACTGGCCGAGGGCGTTGCCTGGGGGCGGGTTCCTGATCCGGGATGTCGCCGGGGATTTGTACCGGCTCCCGGAGCCCGAGGTGATGGACGGCAAGAGCCGGGAATTACTGTGGGCTTTTGTCGGGTGATGCTGGAGGCTAAGACGCTAGGACGCTAAGAGGCTAGGAGACAGCTCTTTCCTAGCGTCTTAGCCTCGTAGCCTCGTAGCCTCTACCTTCCGCCGGTGCTGATCGCGACGGTGCTTATCATCGCCGGTGCCATCTACCTGATGGTCCGGCGAGTCGATGTGCGGCTGGTCCTGCTCGGCGCCGGGCTCGCCATGGCGCTGCTGGCGGGCCAGCCCCTCCTGATTGCCGACACCTTCGCATGGTCACGGCGATGGTGGCGCCGATCTGCGCCTCCATGGGGTTTGCCGCGCTGATGAACGCGACGGGGTGCGACAAACATCTGGTGCACGCCCTCCTCGCTCCCCTGCACCGTCTCCAGTGGCTGGTCCTCCCGGGCGGAATTGCCGTGGCACTGGGAGTGGCGCTGCGCTCAGGGTGACAGCCTCAGTCGACCTCGATCCAGTTGACCGCAATCGACCGCGTGAACGATTCGCCGGACCGGCGATAGACGAGCTTGAGATGGGGGCCCTTGTCGATCAGATCATCGTCGATGGAGCCCAGCGTGGTATGCAAGGCCAAGCCGTTGGCGGGGATTTCGATGGAATAAAGAATGTCGGGACCGCACCCGCCAAGCAGGGGGAGGACCTGGACCCAGGCCGGCTTTCCGGTGCGAAGGGCGGTGGGATACCCCTCGACCGCGAAGGCGCAGACGCCGAATCCCGCTGTGGCGGTGGTAGCGGCCGTATTGCCGAACTCGATCCAGATGGGCGCGGGATTCCGGGTAATTCCCACCAGGGCGTCGGTGACGGAGACGGAGACGGGCATGAAGACGCTGCCTTGCGGGCTCTGCGGGCCCGTGGCGTCGCTGCAGGCCAGCAGCAGCACCGAAAAAATGGCGGCTGCCCTGGTTCTCATCTACTGCACCACGATGGTCTTGCGAATTGTTTTGGGCGCCTGGCCGTCCGCGCCGTCGCCACGTCCGATGACCCGGATTTCCGCCGTTCCGGCCTGATCGAACTGCACGGTGAGGATCCGGGGAAAACTTCGGAGATCCGCCGTGCACGCCGTGTGCGATGGCGCCTCTCGATCGTAGAGCCGCACCTCGAAGGCCGCCGGCGATGACACCACCTCCTGCCCATCAGCCCGGGTGCAGCTCGAGCTGCCGAACGTGCTGACCGTGATCTGGAAGGGCGTGCCCCGGGTGACGACGTCGGGGGCGACCAGGCTGGAGAGATGCGCCTGGCTCTCGATGACCAGGCCCAGCCGCCGGGACCATCCGGGCTCCAGGATACCGCAGCCGACGGCGCTGAGGATCGAGGCCGCGGCGATGGCGGCGGGGAAGAGTACGCGAGGGGATGGCATACTACCTATACCCCTCCAGCCCGCCGGGCGTCACGGCGCCCGTTGCTCCTGATACAGCCCCGGAAACACCTTGCGCAGCCGCTCGAGCTTCGGGAGGTCGTTCTGCACCACGTATCCATCGGTCAGGTTGCGAGCGCTATAGTCCTGGTGGAAGGCTCCAGCCACGGTGAACCGGTCCAGCACGCGGAGCTCGGTGACGATCGGGCGCGCGAACTGCTTCGCGCTCCTGAGCTCGGCCACGTACTCCTTCGCCGCCGCGGCCTCTACGGAAGAATAGACGAAGATCACCGCGCGATACTCCGGTCCCACATCGGGGCCCTGACGGTCCCGGGACGTGGGATCGTGCGCCACGGTAAAGAAGATTTCCAGAAGCTGCTTGTAGCTGATGACCGCGGGATCGTAGACGATCCGCACCGCCTCGACCGCCTGCGGCAGATCCGCCGCCGTGCCCGTCACCCGGTCCCGCGCGAAGCCCGAGGTCACTGAGCGCACCCCGCGGACGTGCTCGAAGACATACTCGGTGCCCCAGAAGCAGCCGCCGGCGAAGACCGCTGAAGTCACCAGGAGTGGGAATATCATTCGGCATTCCACCATGTAAACTATTCAATTGATTACGGTTACACAGTTGACTGAACACTTGATGTGTAAAAACAAAGTTATTGATTACACAGCAAAATGACTGTATATTTACACAGTCTTCTGCCAAGGCAATCAGTGTCGACCTCAGAACAGTCTAACCCGTTCCGCATCCACGGCGTGGTGTCCGATCAGTTCTTCACCGATCGGGCCGCGGAGCTGGTTCGCATCCGGAGGACGCTCGAGGAGGCGGGGGCGAAGCTGCTGGTCTATGGACCTCGCAGAATGGGGAAGACGTCCGCCCTGGTGCGGGCGCTCGAGCGCCACGAATCGAAGGGCGGTGTCGGGTTCCTCGCCGATATGTCGACGGCCTCGACGCTGGTGGATATCGCGAATCGCATTCTGGGCGCCGCGGGCCAAGCCCTCGGGCGTAAATGGAAGGATTCGATCGGCGACTTCGTCGAGCGACTGGGGCTCACGATCACCCTCACGCCCGATCCGGGCACCGGACTGATCGTGCCCAGCCTGGATGTGCGGCTTCGCTCGGCTCCCCTCGAGGAGCAGCGAACCTCGCTTTCGAAGACCCTGGATTCGATCGACAGCCTGGCCCGCGCACGGAAGACGACGATCGGGATCGTCCTGGATGAATTCCAGGAGATTCAGCGATTCGGCGGCGACGCCGCGGAGTGGCATCTGCGGGGCATCATGCAGCACCACCAGCATGTCAGCTACGTGCTGGCGGGCTCGCAGGCCCACATCATCGAACGGATGCTCGACAAGGGACGGGCTTTCTACGGGCTGGCAGATCAGCTCGAGTTCGGCCCGATCGATGCCGCGCACCTGGCGGCGTGGATCGACGACCGGATGAGCCGGGGGGGCGTGAACGCCGCTGGAGTTGGTGCCGAGATTGTCGGAGTGGCGGGTCCGAGGACGCGAGACATCGTCCAGGTGGCCCGCCGATGTTTCGACACCTGCCGGATGACCGGCCAGGCCGACAGGCCTGCGGTCGCGGCGGCATTCGAGGACGTGGTTGACGAACAGGAGGCCCTGTTCCAGTCGATGTGGAACGGACTCACCGGGCAACAGCAGAACGTGCTGCGCGCGATTGCGGCAGCCCTGGAGGGATTGACCACGAGGGCGTCGATCCAGCGGTTTGGCCTGACCACCAGTGGGGCCGCCACCAATACTGCCGCCGCCATGATCGAGGCCGGCTTCCTGGTGAAGTCGCCGACTCGGACGGGGTACGGGTTCGAGAATCCGTTTTTCAGCCGATGGGTGCGGCGAGAGACCATGGCCGATCTGGGGGCAGCGGTCCCTCTGCCACCGGAATAGGCGTAGATTTCCTCACCCTCACACCGAGCCGTATCGATGCGATTCGTTCGCGCCCTGGGCGCGCTGATCTTGTTGGCGGTGCCGCTCACCGCCCAGTCCACCCGTCCCGCCACCAGTGACGACTACTTCAACTTCAAATTCGTGGGCGATCCGCAGCTTTCCCCCGATGGCAAGCTGGTGGCGTACACCGTGACGCGCATCGACCGGCCCGCCAACCGCCGGGTGACGTCGATCTGGCTGGCATCGGTGGACGGCAGCACGGCCCCTCGGCAGCTCACCGCGAGCCACCTTTCCTCCTCGGGCCCCCGGTGGCGCCCCGACGGCAACGCGCTGGCGTTCACCGGGACCCGTCCCACCCCGGGGGACGAAGCCGCGAGCCGTCCGCAATTCTATTTCCTCGATCTGGCGGGCGGCGAGCCGCGCCGGATCACCAGTCTCCCGAACGGTGCCACCGGATGCGACTGGTCTCCCGATGGGACGCAGGTGCTCTGCCTGTCCCGCACCGGGCCCTCCGACCGCAAGGCGCCGTCCAGCGACGTGCGTCACTACACCGGACTGTCCTATAAATTCAACGATAGCGGCTGGTTCGACGACAAGAAGAGCCACCTGTACGTCATCGATGCCGCCACCGGACGCGCCACGCAAATCACCAGCGGCGACGGGTGGAACGACTCCGATCCGCGATGGTCTCCCGACGGGACCCGCATCGCGTTCGTGTCCAACCGCACCGGCCGGGAGCACGACGGGGACGAAGACCGCGACATCTGGGTGGTGCCGGCGGCCGGGGGCGAGCCCACGAAGATTTCCGATCTGGACCATGGGAGCGGCAGCCCCCGCTGGCATCCCGATGGCCGGAGCATTCTGTTCAGCGGCAGCCGCACCGACACCGATCCGCCGTCGCTGTGGCTGGCGCCGAGCGCGGGCGGCGGGGCGTCCACCCTGATGTTCACCGGCACCGACATCTACCCCGGCGACATCTCGTGGGCCGAGGGCGGCAAGGCCATCTGGTTCGGCACCGGGATCAAAGGCGAGGTGCATTACTTCCGCCTCGATCCCGCCACTCGGCGCGTGACCCCCCTCACCCGCGGACCGCGGGCCGTGCGCAGCATGTCGGTCCACCCAGGCACCGGCACGCTGGCATATCTCTCCAACGATTTCTCCCACCTCGACGAGGTCTACGTTTCGACGGCCGACGGCAGCGGCGAGCGCCGGATCAGCAGCGCCAACGATTCGCTCTTCGCCACGCTCACGCTCATGCCGGTGGAGCGGATGACCTACAAGGGCGCCGACGGGTGGGACGTGGACGGATTCCTGGTCAAGCCGGTGGGCTTTCAGCCGGGCAAGAAGTATCCCATGATCCTGAGTATCCACGGCGGTCCGGCCGGCCAGTACGGGGTGGACTGGTATCATGAGTTTCACGTCTACTCGGGCCAGGGCTGGGCGGTGTTCTTCACCAACCCGCGGGGTTCCACCGGCTACGGACACAAATTTGCCCGCGGCATCGCGGGAGAGTGGGGCGGGAAGGACTACATCGACGTGATGAACGGCGTGGACGCGGTGCTCGCCGCCAATCCCTGGATCGACCAGACCCGGCTCGGCGTGACCGGCGGCAGCTACGGCGGATACCTGACCAACTGGATCGTGGGGCACACCGGCCGCTTCAAGGCGGCGGTGACGCTGCGGAGCGTGACCAATTTCATCAGCGACGAGGGAACCCGCGACGGCGCCTACGGCCACAAGGATGATTTCGGCGGTGACCTGTTCCAGAAGTTCGACGACTACTGGGCCCGCTCCCCGCTCAAGTATGCGCAGCACGTCACCACGCCAATTCTGATTCTCCACTCCGAGAACGATTTCCGGGTGCCGCTGGAACAGGGCGAACAATGGTTCCGGGCGCTACGGCACTACGGCAAGACCGCGGAGTTCGTGATATTTCCGCGGGAGAATCACAACCTGACCCGCACCGGTGAGCCCAAGCACCTGGTCGAAAGCATGGACTGGCAGGTGTACTGGTTCCAGAAATACCTGGAGGGCAAGCTGGAGGCGGTGCCGCCCGACCGACGGTGAGCAAGCCGATCGTTTACTACGACGGCCTCTGCGGGTTATGCGACGGGTTCGTGCGTTTCGTGGTGGCGCGGGATCGGCTGGGGCGGTACCGGTTTGCCCCGCTGCAGGGAGAGACCGCGCGGCTGCGGCTGGGAGACGGAGTGCCGCTCGACGCGCTGCGCACGGTGGTGCTGGCGGAAGCTTCGGAGTTCCGGGTGAAATCGGATGCCGCGCTCGCCATACTCGCGGGGCTCGGGCACGGATGGCAGGTGGTCCGGGTGCTCCGGGTTGTTCCCCGCCCGATCCGGGACTGGGTCTACGATTTCATCGCCCGGCACCGGTTCCAGTGGTTCGGCCGCCGTGAGGCCTGCCGAATTCCCGGCCTGG
>JANNGX010000088.1:0-4559 GCA_031404115.1 Gemmatimonadales bacterium
CCCCACCCTGGCACCGATGTGACGGTTCCCGCCCGCTCCATCGTGTCCCGGATAAAGGTGAGATCTTCCAGCGCCCGGTTGTGGAGCGGGATAGGATCGGGCGACGACCGAGTTGGACGACCAGCGGGAGGCATGATCGAAAATAGGGGCAACAGAGTGTTGTGTCAAGTACTTTATATAACAAAGTAGCCTTAACGGCACGCCCAACCCGGCGTCTCCCAGACCATGAAACATCGATATCTGCTCACTGCGCTCGCGACCCTGCTCCCCGCTCCCCTGACCGCCCAGCAGGCGCCCGCGACCGCGCGAGACAGCGCGCTGCATGCCCTCAACCGGCTGGGGTATGGCGCCACGCCGGGCCTGATCGATCGCATCGCGCGTGAAGGGGTGATGGCCTGGATTGATCGGCAGCTGGCGGTGGAGCGGGTGGACGATTCCGCGCTGGGAGGACTTCGACGCGAGTTCGCCGTACTCAACACCACGCCAGAAGCGCTGCTCCGCACCTACACCAGGCTCCGTCAGGAGCGCCGAACCGAGAGGCGGGCCGCGCTGAAGGACAGTGTAACGCCGCGGGAGCGGATGCCCAGCATGAACCCCGAGGCGCGCGCCCTGCGCCAGATCGGCGGAGAGCTGCAGCAGCTCGTTGTGGTCCGAGCCGCCCGTTCCGATCACCAGCTGGCTGAGGTGATGGCGGATTTCTGGGCCAATCACTTCAACGTATTCTACGGCAAAAACCTCGACCGGGTGTACCTGCCTGACTACATCGAGCGGACCATTCGCCCCCACGCCCTCGGCAGCTTCACGCGCCTTCTCGAAGCCACGGCCAAGAGTCCGGCGATGCTGGTGTACCTCGACAACGTGCAGAGCGTGACCCCGGGATCCCGCCCACCCCAGCTGGATCGCCTGGACCGGGGACGCCGGGCCGGTCGCGGTATGCGAGCACCGGATTCGCTCCGCCAGGCGATTCAGCAGCGGATGCCGACCGGGCTCAACGAAAACTACGCCCGCGAGCTGATGGAGTTGCACACCCTGGGCGTGGACGGCGGGTACACCCAGCACGACGTCACCGAGGTGGCCCGCGTGCTGACCGGTTGGGGGGTGGATCGTCCGATGCAAGGGGGTGGCTATGCGTTTCATGCCTGGGCCCACGATCGCGGCAGCAAGACGGTGCTCGGCGTGGAATTCCCCGCCGGCCGGGGCGAGGACGAGGGCGAGCAGCTTCTCACGATGCTCGCGGCGCATCCCGGCACCAGTCACTTTGTGAGCGGAAAGCTCTGCGCCCGCTTCGTCAATGATGATCCCCCGGATGGATGCGTCGACGACGCGGTGCGGGCCTGGAAGCGCTCGGGCGGCGACATCCGCGAGGTGCTGCGGGCGATCCTTCGCTCACCCGACTTCTGGGCGGCACACAACGTCGCCGCCAAGATCAAGACGCCGCTGGAGTTCGTGGTCAGCGCGGTCCGCGCCGTCGGCGGTGTGCCCGATTCCACCGCGCGGCTGGCACAGGCCGTGTCCCGGCTGGGCCAGCCGCTGTACCTCCATACTGCCCCGAACGGTTACCCCGAGCGCCAGGACGACTGGGTCAACAGCGGCGCGCTGCTCAACCGGATGAATCTGGCGGTACAGCTCGCGGCCAACCGGCTGCCTGGCGTCACGGTGGATCTCGATGCGGTCCTGCCGCTGACGGAGGATCGCGCGGCATTGGTCGACGCGGTGAACCGGCTGATCCTGGGCGGTACAATGTCCCGGGACACCCGCAAGGTGATCCTCGACCAGCTGGCCGATGTGCCGAATCCGGTGAGCGCGAGGGCGCTCGCGGTGGGTCTTGCCATCGGTGGGCCGGAGTTTCAGCGGCAGTGACCTGTAACCAGTGATCGGTGACCTGTGACCATTTCAAGACGCGCATTCGTACGCGGCGGGGCCCTCGGGCTGGTGAGCTTTGGGCTCGACCCGTTGTTCCTGAGCCGAGCGGCGTACGCGGTGGGACCGCGGAGCCTGTCCCTGCCGACCAGCCGTCGCACCCTGGTCTGCCTCTTTCAGCGGGGGGCGGTGGACGGCCTCAGCATGATCGTGCCGCACGGCGAGGCGGCATACTACCGGGAGCGTCCCCGCATCGCCATCCCGAGGTCGGCGGTGGTAGACCTCGACGGGCATTTCGGCCTCCACCCGGCGCTGGCGCCGCTCAAGCCATTCTGGGACGGAGGGAGCCTTGCGGCCATCCACGCCGTCGGCTCGCCCGATGGAACCCGCTCCCACTTCGACGCTCAGGATTATATGGAATCCGGGACCCCCGGGGTCAAGTCCACCACCGACGGCTGGGCCAACCGCTATTGCCAGAATGCGCGTGAGCACACCGACACGCCGTTTCGCGCCGTGGCGTTCGGGCCACAACTCCCCCGGATCATGGCGGGAACGGCCCCCGCGCTGGCCATCGATGACCTCAAGAGCTTCGGTATGGGAGCCCGCGCCGGCGCGGGGGACAAGATGACCCGCGCGTTCGAAGCCCTCTACCAGGGCGCGGCTACCGGTCTCCTGGCCACCTCGGCGGAAGAAAGCTTCGAGGCCATCCGGATGCTGAAGACCGCCAACCCGGCGGGCCGAGCGGCCGGGCACGGGGCCGAGTATCCCCGCGGCCGCCTGGGCCAGAGCCTGCAACAGATCGCCCAGCTCATCAAGGCCGGGTTGGGACTGGAGATCGCCTTCGCGGACATGGGCGGCTGGGACACCCACGTCAACCAGGGCAGCGATCGGGGCCAGCTCGCACTCCGGCTGACCGAACTGGGCCAGGCGCTCGCTGCCTTCGCCACGGATCTGGGCGAGGGGATGAGTGACGTCTGCGTGCTGACCATGTCGGAGTTCGGGAGAACGATCCGGGAAAACGGCACCGGCGGCACCGACCATGGTCACGGCACCGCGATGCTGGTGCTGGGAGGAACGGTCCACAGGAAGCGGGTGGCTGGTCGCTGGCCCGGCCTGGAACAGGCGGAGCGGTACGAGGGCCGGGATGTATCCGTCACCACCGACTTCCGCGACCTCTTCGGCGAGATCCTCACGCGGCACCTGGGTGCGCGGGACCTGGGCTCAGTTTTTCCGGGGTATGCCGCTGCTCCGGATCGCTTCCCGGGCGTGATACGGGTGTAGGGGCCGCCTACGGTTTGGGGTCCTTGTACAGGGTCACCATGCACCGACGCTCCCCGAACGCCTCCCGGCCCAGTCCCTTGGGCGGCTTGACCTCCGCCGCAACCCCCAGCGGGTCGAGCCGGACTGCGAAGGGAACCATGTTGGCATCCATCCCGCCCACGGCCCCCTCGCCCAGCTCCACCCCGATTCGCACGGGACGGAAGCCGACCGATCGGAACAAGCCGACCTGGTATCCCTTGGGCACCGACCTGAACGCGTACTCACCCGCCCTGTCGCTGACGGTGGTCCGCGTACTCCCTTCCACCATGATTTCGACGCCGGAAAGCAGGCGGCCGGTGGCATCTTCGCGGACCAGGCCAGTGAGAATGGCTTGGCCCGGCAGCGGACTGGAAACAACCAGGAGGGATCCCAGTACCTGAAGAGGACCGGCGCGCTTCACCAGCGTTCATGCGAGCCCCGGAGGCCGAGGACACCAGGCAATCTGTGCCGTACCGGCCGGTGCCACAAAGGTGGCTACATTGGAAGGGGTCCCGATTCTCCCTCAAATGCCCGACTCCAATGACCAGCACCGGCCTTTCCTGGATTACCGCGCTTGTGAGCACTGCGGCCGTTTCCGGCTGCGGTCGCGCACCCGCCGCCGATCCGCGGATGGTGTCGGAGTGGATGCACACGCTCTACGGGGTGGTCCGCACCGAGCGGATCTCGCCGCCCATCGCCTCGCGATTCATGGCGTACGCATCGGTGGCACTCTACCAGGGACTCGCCGCCACGGACGCTCGGCTTCCCAGCGCCGAGGGCATTCTCAACGGACTCTCGAACCTCCCGACAACCGAGCAAGGCAAGCGATATGACGGAACCCTGATTGCGGTCGCGGCGGAAAAGGTGGTGCTGGACTCCCTGCTGTCCGAGGCGCTTCCGGCCACCCGGGCCACCCTGAATGGCGTGGTGGATTCGCTCCGGCAGACTCGCACCGCGCTGGGGATCACCGAGGAGGCACTCGCGCGATCCGAAGACCTGGGACGCCGACTGGGAATCGCCATCGTGGCCTGGTCCCGCGCGGACGGGTTCGACAGCACCCGGAGCCGGCCCTATACGGCCGTGGTGGGGCCCGGCTTCTGGCTCAACGATACTCCGGCCAGCAATTACGCTGCGCAAAACCTCTCCGGGGCCACCGATTTCGTCGCGCTGGACAACCCGGCCAACAACACCCGCGGCGGCGGCGCCAGCGACCGCTCGCTCATTATGAACCGCCCCAAGCGGACCGGCCTCAAGGCCCTCCCGCCCGTCAACATGGCCGGCGCCACCGAGCCGTATTGGGGCTGGATCCGACCGTTCGTGCTCAAGACCTGGAATGAGTGCCCCATCGCAGACCCGCCGCCCTACTCCACCGATACCGCTTCGGTGCGCTTCCGGGAGGC
>JANNGX010000089.1:0-5821 GCA_031404115.1 Gemmatimonadales bacterium
GGGACCGGCCTTCGAGCACCCGTTCCCGCTCGCGGTTGACCACTCCATCAAACGCCGCGAGCAACTCCGTCTTGTCGGGCCGGGCGGGATTCCTTCCGTCGGCGCCGGGCTCGGTCCCGGTCTCGGGCACTAGAAGCCTCCTCCGGGTCCCGCGATCAAGTAGGTGATCTTGCTTCCCGAAACGAAGAAGGGCGCCTGGTTCCCGAGATACCGCACGAACTTGTTGAACAGCTTTTCGTCATCGGTGGTGATGGTCACCCCCACGATCATGTCCCTGTTGTCCCCGTCGCCGCCAAAATTCTCAAAGGTGAACTCGTAGTTGTCCCGATCGAAGGAGCCGGCCAACTGGCCGGGAAGCAATGGACCCAGCCCCGCGGGCACGGCGCCCGTGCCCGCGCTCGGCGGCCAGACCTCCTTGTCGGCGTAGTAATTGAACGCCGCGATCTGGATCCCGCGGACCTCCTGAGCCATTTGCGCGGCCAGGGCCGCGTTGCGCAGGTCGATGTACTTCATGACCGCGATCCCCGCCAGGACACTGAGCACGATGATCACGACCAGGAGCTCAACCAGGGTAAATCCCGATCGTTTCATTGGGCGCCTCGATTCTTCAGAATCCTCAGGCTGTTGCCCAGAAACACCGCCTGGGTGTCACTCGACTGCAGCACCACTTCCGACCCACCGGCGCTCGCGGTCAAGGTGAAGGTGCTGTCACTCCTGCGGGTATAGCGCACCCCGGGAAGGCTGTCCCCCGTCTCGGAGAGTGAGCGGGGGAGCCGGCCGTTGGCCCTGGCATAGTTGAACAGCAGCTGCCGCTGCCGGACCATCGCCACCCTGAGGCCGGCCGCGGCCATCGGAGGCGGGTCGGGCGGCGCCGCCCCCGGGCCGATGAGCCAGGCGGGCTGCAGCGCCAGCAGCACAACGCCGGCGAGGCCAATGACGGCGAGGGTGCCGAGGCGGCGACGCCGCGGGATCGAGCTGGAGGCGACCACGAGCTCCGCCGCCTTCTCTTCGCGGTCCTTGACAGCCGCCTGCGCAGCTTCGAGCAGGTCGGTTTTGCTGTCGCGCAAGGGGCCGTGGGTCATCGGTTTCCTCTGCCGTCCTCGGAATCGATCGCGAGCGCCCGCGCCACCAGATCGGGAAAAGTTGCGATGTCGATCGGCTTCGTAATGTACTCATCAAAGCCCGCTTCTCGCGCCTTTTCGCGATCGCCCGACATCGCGTGGGCCGTCAGCGCCACGACCGGGAGCTTGGCGAAGGGCGACGCGCGAATCTCGGAAAGCAGCTCGAAGCCGTCCCGCCCCGGGAGCTGGATGTCCATGAGGACCAAATCGGGCCGGCTCTCGGCCAGCGCTGCGAGCAGGCCGTCGCCTGACAGGAGCGCGGTCACCTCGTGCCCCTTCATCGTCAGGATCGCTCGAAACAGCTTCATGTTGTCGGGGTTATCCTCGACGATGAGAATCCGCGCCATTGATCTCCTCAGGCCATTTTCGTGCGCCGGAGCACTGCCTTGACCCTCGCCTGCAGGGACTGTGGCTGGACCGGCTTGGACAGGAAATCCTGGGCGCCAAGGTCCAGCACCCGCGCCTCGGTGTCATCGGTTCGCGCGGTGAGCACGATGACCGGTACGCTCGATGTGCTGACCCGGGCGCGAAGCTCTTCCAGCACACCCAGCCCGTCGAGCCGCGGCATGTCGATGTCGAGCACCATAAGATCCACCGGATGCGACTCCACTGCCTCCAGTGCGTCGAGGCCATCGGCGGCCTCGGTGACCTCGAAGCCATCCCGCTCCAGGATCGAACGGATGAGCCGGCGCATCTGGGGATCGTCGTCTGCCACCAGGATCCGGGTCTTGGTCGACTTTTCGGCCACGGCGGCGCGCACTGCGGCGGGTACACTGCCGGCATGCGCGGAACCGGAGGGCTCGCGCGCCGCGGCCGCCGCGACCGATTCTTCCTCGTCTTCCGCCGAGCGCTCGCCCAGGACGCGCACTACCTCGTCGAGCGAGGTCACGCCCTGCCAGACCCGCTCGAGGCCGCTTTCCCACAGCGTACGCATTCCCAGCGGTCGCGCGGCCGCCATCAGCACGTCGGGAAGGGCGCCCGCTTCGATCGTGTGGGCGACCCTGTCGTCCACCGGCATGATCTCGATAATCGCAACCCGTCCCCGAAACCCGCTGCCGCCGCATGCCTTGCAACCCACCGATTTACGGGGTGTGGCCACGCGCCCGGCCGGAGGCCATGCCTCTCGGGGGAGCGTTTCGGTTTTGACCGCCTCGGAGCACTTGGCGCAGAGCTTTCGCACCAGCCGCTGCGCGACGACGCCCTTGAGCACTGCCGCGAGCTTGAAGCCGTCGGTACCCAGGTCCCGGAGCCGCACCACGGCCGAGGGCGCATCGTTGGTGTGCAGCGTCGAGAGCACGAGGTGACCCGACAGGCCGGCCTGGATGGCAATACCTGAGGTCTCGTTGTCCCGGATCTCCCCGATGAGGAGGATGTCCGGATCCTGGCGGAGCACGGAGCGGAGCGCGGTGGCAAAGGTAAATCCCTGGGCCTCATTCACCTGGAGTTGTGAGATCCCGGGAATATCGTACTCCACCGGATCCTCGACTGTGACAATGTTGACCTTGCCGGTCCGCAGCTCGTTGACCACCGCGTAGAGCGTTGTTGTCTTGCCGCTGCCGGTGGGCCCGGTTACCAGAATCATTCCCTCGCGGTTTTTGAGGAGGCCCCGGAAAATCTCCTCCTCCTGAGCCGGTAACTGGAGGTCGGGGATACTGGCGCGGAGATTGGTCTTGTCGAGAATGCGGATGACGACCTTTTCGCCCCGTCGCGCCACCGGGACCGTGGCAATGCGGAGGTCGATCACCTTGCCGTCGACCCGGACTCCGGCACGGCCGTCATGCGGGTGCAGAGGGTCGGTCACATCGAGCTTGGCCAGAATCTTGACGCGGCGCACCAGCGCCGGACCCGCGGTGCCGGGAAGTCGCATGACCTCCTTCAAGACGCCGTCGATGCGGTAACGCACCGACATGCCGTCGGAGAGCGGCTCGGCGTGGATGTCGCTCGCGCCGTCGCGGACGCCGTCGGCTATCATCGCATCGACCAGCTTGGTCATCGGCGCCTCGAGGGCGGGATCCCGCCCGGGGCCGACCGGGACCTCGTCGATCGATTCGACATTTGACGGGTCGAGGCCGGCCAGTAGGCGGTTGATCGCCTTCTCGGGGCGGTAGACCTCGTCGACTTTCTTGTCGATCGCATCGGGTGAGGCGACTTGCAGCGCAACGCGTCGTCCGGTAACGAACCGGAGGGTTTCCTCGACCTCGAAATCGTGGGGGTCCGACGTGGCGAGCGTGATGATCCGGTCGTCGGCGTAGATCGGGACGACGCGATGCTTTCGGGCCACCGATTCAGGGAGCAGGGTGGCGGCGCGGGGGTCGGCTGCCGTCATCTCGGCCGCCGGAACCTTGAACCGGCTGCTCAGTGCCTTCACAATGATGGCGTCGGTGGTATACCCGCGCTCCACCGCACGGCCCCAAATCGATTCGCCCACGCCCAGCTTCAGCTCCTCAGCCTGAACGCCGAGGAGCACGCCCTCGTCCACCAACACCTTGGCGAGCCACTGGTCGGATGGCGGCCGATTTGCGGCAGTAGACGAGATCAGGGCACCTCTGGTTCCGGGGGCGGGATTGGTCCTTCGAACATTTATAAGTACAATTCCCGCAAGCAAGTAGCAACCCCATTCGCCTCCGGGAGACACCTGATGATCGTGCGGGGAAGCGTCTGTGTGCCGGGCGACAAAAGCCTGACCCACCGGCTCCTCCTGCTGGCCGGCCTCGCCCCGGGACGGTCCCGGCTTCGGGGGGCGCTCGCGTCTCTGGACGCCCGGTCCACCGCGGCGGTGCTTCGCGCCCTCGGGGTAGAGGTGTCGCCGCTCCGGCTGGATCGCGAGGTGCAGATCGTCGGTCGCCGGCGATTTCGGCGCCCGGACACCGTGCTCCATTGCGGCAATTCCGGAACCACGGCGCGGCTGGGCCTCGGTCTCCTCTCGGCCCATGACTTTCCGGCTCGGGTGACCGGCGATGCGTCGCTCCGCCGGCGCCCGATGCGCCGGGTGACCGAACCGCTCTCGCGCATGGGTGCGCGTTTCGTCATCGAAAACCCGGACCGTCTCCCGCTCACGGTCCGGGGCGGCACACTTGGCCCACTGGAATGGCGGCTGCCGGTGTCGAGCGCGCAGATCAAGGGCTGCCTGCTCTTCGCAGGCATGGCCGCCCGCCAGCCGGTGTCATTGCTGGAGCCCCTGGGCCGGTCGCGCGATCACACCGAACGGCTGCTTCGCTCCTTTGGTTACTCGGTAGTCGAGGACGCGGACGGCTGGATTCACTTTGCGCCCACCGGTACCCTGACGCCCTTCGATCTCGACGTCCCCGGTGATCCCTCCTCGGCCGCATTTCTCGTGGGGGCGGCGCTGCTCGCGGAGGGAGGTTCGCTGCGTATTTCCGGGGTGGGCGTCAACCCCACCCGAACCGGATTTCTCCGGGTACTGGAGCGGATGGGGGCGCCGATCGCCGTCGAGGCGGCCGGGGAGCAATGTGGAGAGCCGGTGGGTGACCTGATCGTCTCGCCGACCCAGCTCGAGGGCACGGTGCTCACCGCGGACGAGATTCCCGGGCTGATCGACGAGATACCCCTGCTCGCCGTGCTCGCCTCCCGCGCCAGGGGTGTCACCCGTTTCCACGAGGTCGGCGAGCTCCGGGTCAAGGAGAGCGACCGGCTCGGCCTGCTTGCGTCCAATCTGCGGGCGGTGGGTGCGGAGGCCTCGGTCGAAGGGGAAGTGCTGAGCGTGCAGGGCGGCACGCGGCCCCCCGCAGGGCGGGTGGTGACTGAGGGAGACCACCGGATTGCCATGGCATTCGGGGTGCTCGGCACCGTCAAGGGTGCCCGGATCCGCATCGACAATATGGCCTGCGCCGCCGTGAGCTTTCCAGGGTTCTCCGATGTCCTGACGCGGATAGGCGCGCCGGCGTGACCAGGATCCGCCCGTCCATCCAACCGTCCGACGGTCCGCCCGTCATCGCCATTGACGGCCCCTCGGCTTCGGGGAAATCCAGCACCGCCGCGGCGGTCGCGCGTGTCATTGGCGCCATCCACCTCGACTCGGGTGCGCTGTACCGGGGTCTGACCGCCGTGGCCCTGGGCCTGGCGGACCGTTCACCCAGGGCGATCATTCGCGCCGCGGAACAGCGCGGGCTCGAGCTCCGGCAGGTGGCGGGCGAGCTGGTCCCCTTTCTGGATGGCCGGGACGCCGAACCCAGGATACGCAATCCCGACGTCACCGACCTGGTGTCCGAGGTCAGCGCTCAGGCCCCGCTTCGCGATTGGGTCAACGCCCGCCTCAGGAAGGCGGTGCAGGGCACCCGTCCCGTGGTGATGGATGGCAGGGACATCGGGACGGCGGTGTTTCCCGACGCGCGGGTCAAGGTGTATCTCACCGCGAGCCCGGAGACGCGCGCGCGGCGACGGCTGATTCAGCGCGGCGTGGCCCCTGACCATGTGCGGCTGGCCGCCGCGGCGGCCCGGCTGGCGGAGCGGGACCGACTCGACAGCTGCCGAACGGTGGCGCCGCTCCGCCAGGCCCAGGATGCCGTCCTGCTGGATACCACCGGCATGGGGTTCGAGGAGCAGGTTGGGGAGATTGCCGGTCTGATACGTCGCCGCTTGCCCGAAGTTCGCTTCCCGGATAACATTTAGGGCTCCCCGGCGCACCTTCGCACCGGAGAATCACCCCTAGCCCGGCGCGCGGTTCGGCTCCGGTCCGAAAG
>JANNGX010000090.1:0-9892 GCA_031404115.1 Gemmatimonadales bacterium
GGCGGCCGGCCGCCCGACGATGCCGCGTCCGATGCGCCAGAGCGCGACCGGCAGGAGAATACCGGCTAGGAGTGCGGGAAACCTGAGGCTGTACTCATTCATCCCGCCCACCGCCGCCGCGAGCTTCACGCTCCAGAGGTACAAAACCGGCGCAGCCTGGCCGTAGTCGAGGGGATTCACCAGCGCCATCCAGCCGCGGCGGCCGACGTTGAGGGCCAGCATGACTTCATCGGTCCAGAGCGAGGCGCCCTCGGAAAAAATCAGCAGGCGCAGTATCGCGCCGAGCAGGATCGCGCCTCCGGCCACGAGCCCGTAGACCCGCCGCTCCTCGAACCCCACTTGGTGCATTCGGCCTTTCTCCATCCCGAGCTCTAGCGGCTATGAGTCAGCCGCCAAATCCCTTCTCATCGGCACTCGGCCCGTAGGTTCCGGGAATGGCGATGTCGTTGAGCCGGAGATAGACACCCAGCTGGGCGCGGTGGTGTACGATGTGGTTCAGCATGAAGCTTCGGAGCACCGCGATCCGTGGCATGCTGAGGAGGACCTTGCCGGCGGACTTGAGGGTCCACGTAACCATCAGGTCGGCGTCGGAGGCCTTCATCAGTGCGGCCCGGGTCGCGGCCACCGCGTCATCGAAGGTTTTCAGAGTTCCGAGGCGGGTGCTGAACATCCCCGGCTTGAAGGGCGGCGCTCCCACCGGCGCGAAGTCGAGCTCGGTCTGCTCCAGCGTAACCTGACCCCACCCGGGCAGCTCGGCCAGATGCCCCGCCAGGCGCCCGAGAGTCATCGATTTCTCGTGAGGCTTCCACTCGTTTTTCCCCTCGGGAACCACCTCCAGCATCTTCCGGGTGGCCGTCATCTCATGGTCGAACTCGGGTATCATGTTCTGGGCAATGGTCACGGGGTCCTCCGGGCAAAATCGTAAGGCAATTCGGGATCACTTCTGGAGTTCGCCCGCGATGGTGAGCTTGAAGCCGTCCGGATCGGTGAGGCCGAAGGCCATCTGCCCCCATGGCATGGGCATCACATCGTGGTCCAGTAGGAGGCCGGCGGCCTTGGCTCGCGCCGCCAGTTGGGTCAGATCCTGAGTGGTCCCGATGTAGAGCCGCAGACCCACGCCCTTCACGCGGTCTTTCCCCTTTGCAAAGTCGTCCTGCCCCAGTCCGAGCTCGGCATTGCCCGCCTTGAGCATCACGAAGCGCAGCTGACCGTCCATTTCGTTCCGGTCCGTGATCGTGAACCCCAGGCCGTCCACGTAAAATTGAATGCTCTTCGCCAGATCATTGGCGGTCAGTCCAGGCGCGATCCCGCGCGCTTCCAAGGCGATCTTCGTCACAGTATTTCTCCGGTTGGATGAGCGTACTGGTTGCGTGCTAGCGGGCCGCGGCCAGCCGCCGCACCGACGTGATGAAGCGGCGCTGCGCGGCCGGATTCCGCACTGCCACAAATATGGTATCGTCTCCCGAAATATTGCCCAGCATGTCCGGCCAGGCCAGACGGTCGAGCGCCGCCCCGACCCGGTTCGCCTCTCCCGGCGGAGTATGCAGCACGATCAGCGCATCGCCCGCCGCCTCGATGGTGAGCACGCCTTCGGTGATCCGCTGCTCGTCGGGATCGTGCCGCGGGCGATGCGCCAATGCCGATCGCTGATACGCCCCCTCCACCTTGATCAGGTGCAGCGCCGCGATATCGCGGCTCACCGACGACTGGGTCACCTCCCAGCCCTCCCGAGCCAGCGACTCAGCCAGCTGCTCCTGGGTATGAATCGCGTGGGTGGAGATGAGCTCCAGGATCTTGAGGTGGCGCTGGCGGCGGTCTCCGGTCATCGGGACCGTGGCCCAAGGAGCCGGTCCATCGCCCCGTGGAACCGGCCCATCTCGCGCTCGCTCCAGCGGCGAGCCTGCTCGAAGCGGCGCCAGATCGTGTTGAGCTCGAGCCGGCCCAGGCCGCCGGTGGAGCGCCGCCGCGCGATCAGGCGGGACTTGGACGGCGCTGGGAACGTCGCTCCGCGTTTGAGCGCCGCCGCGACCTCGCGATAGGCGCGCCGGAACGGAGTTCCGGACTCCACCCGGCGCATCACCTCGTCGGTGGCCAGGGCGCCGCCGCCGAGCGCCTCGAGGCCCCGGGCCCGGTTCACCTCGAGCTGGGGAATCGCCGCTGCCATGACCGCCAGCATGTGCTGGGTGGATTCGATGCCCCGGAAAAGCGGCTCCTTGAGCAATTGAAAGTCGCGGTGATAGCCGCTGCCGAGCTTGCCGCGGAGCGCCAGGGTCGTAGCCAGATCTCCCTCGAGCGCCGCCACCCGGGCGCGGGTCAGCTCGAACAGATCGGGGTTGCGCTTGTGCGGCATGATACTGGAGCCGGTGGCCAGCCGGGCGGGGAGCGTCAGCAGACCATACTCCTCTCCGCTATAGAGGATGACATCCGAGGACAGCCGGGAGAGCTCATGGCCAAGCTGAACGCACCAGAAGAGCGCGTCGGCCTCGAGCTTCCCCCGTCCATTCTGCACCGTGGCAACGTTGTGCTCGATGCCGGCAAAGCCCAGCGCCTTCGCCGTGGCCTCGCGATCGAGCGGCAGCGGCACGCCATAGCCGGCCGCACTGCCCAGCGGGGAACGATCCACCCGGGTCCAGAGACTCGGGAGCGCTTCCACCGTATCGAGCAGCCCCTCGGCGAACGCCGCCGCCCACAGGCCGGCCGACGACGGCATCGCCCTCCGGGTATGGGTGTACCCCGGCCAGAGCGCGTCCCGGTTGAGCTCGGCGAAAAGCAGCAGCGCGGCGACCGTTCCGAGCGCCGAGACCTGAAGCGCCACCAGGTTGTCCTTGAGAAAGAGACGGATGTCGGTGGCGACCTGGTCGTTCCGCGACCGGCCGGTGTGCAGCCGCTCTCCCGCGGAGCCGACCCGCCGGGTGAGCCAGAGCTCCACGGCCGAGTGCGCGTCTTCATGCTCGGGGCCGATCACCAGCCGCTTGGCGTGAACCGCCCGGAACGCGGCGCGGAGGCCGGCCCTGAGCTTTCGGTGGTCGGCGCCGGTGATGAGCCCCGAGGCACGGAGCCCCTCGATATGTCCCAGGCTGCCCAGCACGTCCCAGGGAAGCAGGTGTGTGTCGGTCGTTCGGTCGTTCCCCACGGTGTAGGCCAGCATGGCCTGGTCCGGCGCGCCATGCCCGCTCCATAGTGTCGACGCCCGCCCTGCCCGCCTTGCCCGCTGTTTCACGCCAGGTACTCCTTCGCCAGCGCCGCATAGAACGCCCGCGCCGCGGTGACCTCGGGAAGATCCACAGACTCGTCCGCGGTGTGCGACCGGCGGCTGGTGCCCGGCCCGCACTTGATGGCATCCACCTCGCGGACGAAGACCCAGTCGGAGCAGGTGGGGCTGCCGAACGTCGCGAGCGCAGGTCGAACTCGCCGGGCCGTGTCCAGCAGCCGGGACACCGCCGGCGTCTCGCAGGGCACCAGCCGATCCGACGTGATCACCACCTCGCAGTCGAGCCGCTCCGTGAGCGCCCGCGCCAGCTCGTCGTGCGGCCAGGCCGGCGTGCTCCTGATGTCGAGCACCGCCTTGGCCAACGGCGGCGTGACGTTCCGGCTCACCCCGGCGGTGAGCATCGTGGGCGTCACCGTCGTGGCGCCCAGAATGGGATGGGTCCGCTCCCCCACCAGGCCGTCGAGCCGGGCCAGGTCCCGGGCCAGCGCGGTGATCGCGTTGGTGAAGGGTCCGTCGTCCCCCGCATAACCCGCGTGGCGCTGATCGCCACGGGCGATCAGATCCGCCATCATCAGACCCCGCTGCGCCACGGCGGCGTTGAGATTGGTCGGCTCACCCACCACCGCGGCGTCGACCGGACCGGCCCGCGACACCGCCAGGCCCATCGTCGTGTTCCGGGTCTCCTCACCGTATCCCATGATCACCAGCAGACGGCCCCGGCCCAGCCGGCCAATCAGGTCGGCTGCCGCGAGCGTCATCGCGGCCACCGAGGCCTTGGCATCGCCGGAGCCGCGTCCGTAGAGGCGCTCGCCCTCGACGACCGGAGTGAAGGGATCCCGGGTCCACCCTTCGCCCGGGGGCACCACGTCGAGATGGGACAGGAAGGCGAGCACCGGTCCGGGGCGGCCGCTGTCAACGGTCATGGTGACCGAGGCATCGTCCCGCACGGCATCGAGCCCCGCCTTTCGGGCGGTCTCCTCGAGGAATCGCGCAATCGTGTCCTCGGTACCGCTCACCGAGGGGATCGCGACCAGCTCCTTAAGAAGCTCGATCTCCGTCGGCAAGATCCACTCCGAGATAGGTCGCCTTTTCCTTTCGGCCCACGATCATGGTGCCGGCACCCGAGCCGGTGAACACCTCGAGCAGCAACGAGTCGTGCACCCGCCCGTCGATGATATGGGTGCGCTCCACTCCGCCGGTCGCGGCGCGAATACAGGCCTCCACCTTGGGTCGCATGCCGCCGGCGATCACGCCGGAGGCCAGGAGCTGCTCCAGGTCGTCCGGGTCCGCGAAGGTCACCAGACTCGAGGGATCGTTCCGGTCCCGGAGCACGCCGGGCGCGCCGGTCAGGAAGATCAGCTTCTGGGCCTTGAGCGCGATGGCCAGCGTCTCGGCCACGGTATCGGCGTTAACGTTGTAGACGTTGCCATCTTCGTCGCCGGCGAGCGAGGCAACCACCGGCACGAAGCGGTTTTCCACCAGGGTATGGACGATGCGGGAGTCCACCCGGTCGATGTCGCCGACGTGGCCGTAGTCCACCATGCTGGTGGTGCCGTCATCGGACCTGACGCGTGCCGGGGGCCGCTTGTGCGCGGTGAGCAGATCGGCGTCGACGCCGGACAACCCCACCGCCTGCACCTGGTGGGAACGAAGCGCCGCGATCAGCTCGGTGCTGAGCAGCCCCGGGTAAACCATCTTGGCTACCTCGAGCGCCGCGTCGTCGGTCACCCGCCGGCCGGCCACCATCACCGGCTCCTGGCCCAGCCGCCGCTGCACCGCCGAGGCCTGCGGCCCGCCGCCGTGCACCACCACGATCCGGATGCCCAGCGACTGCAGCAGTCCCAGCTGCTCGGCGACGTGATCCTGGATTTCGGGATCGGACAGCACGTCGCCGCCCAGCTTCACCACGAAGACGTGGTCGCGGTAGGCGCGGACGTAGCGCAGGGCGCCCTTGAGGCCGGCGATTCCCTTGGTCGAGTCGATCGTCATGCTCCCCGCTCCCCTAGCAGTGCGAGTAGGAGGGCTCGCTGTACATGCAGCCGGTTCTCCGCCTGGTCGTACACCGCGCTCTGCGGCCCGTCCAGCACCGCGTCATCGATCTCCACGTTCCGCCGCACCGGCAGGCAGTGCATCACGATGCTCCGGCCCGGATCGCTCATTCGCCAGTCGCGGTACGGCACTCTGAGCGCCCGCTCTTCCTCCGGGCGTCCGAACGCCGACAGCGCGCCCCACGACTTCACATAGACCGCATCGGCCTGCTCCACCGCGGACTCGCGCTCGTGGGACACCCAGGCCTGCCCGCCCTGCGCCCGGGCCAGCCGCGTGATGCTCTGGATATCCTCGGGATCGAGCTCGAAGCCCGGCGGATGGACGATGGCCACCTCCATCCCGAGATGCGCCGCGGCGAGCGCCGCGCTTACCGGCACCGCGGTCGGGAGCGGCTTGGGGTGCCAGGCCCACTGCAGCACGAACTTCTTCCCGCGCGGGTCTCCCAGTTTTTCCTTGAGCGTGAGCATGTCGGCCAGCCCCTGGCAGGGATGCCGGCGCACCGATTCGAGGTTGATCACCGGCTTGTCGCAGTACTTGGCGACGTTGCGGATGATGCGGTCTTCGCGCTCGACGCTCCATTGGGTGCCCTTCGGAAAGCTCCGTACTGCCAGCGCACCCGCATAGCGGCTCAGGACTCGCGCGGCGTCGATCAGATGCTCGACCCCCGCACCGTCCATGATCACGCCAGGCTCGGTTTCCAGCGTCCAGCTGCCCTTCCCCGGCTCCAGTACCAACGCGTGGCCTCCGTGGAGGAACATCGCCGTCTCCATGCTGGCGCGGGTGCGGAGGCTCGGATCGAGGAAGATCATCGCGAGCACCTGTTTCTCCAGGCCCCCGGTCACCTCGCCCCGCTTGACTCGGGCCGCGAGATCGAGCAACTCGTCGATCGCCTCGGGGGGCCACTCCTCGGTACTGATGAAGTCCCGGTTGGTCATGGAAGCACCCGCTGGAGCGCATCGAGCAGGAGGTCGGCCTCCCCGATCGAGAAGGACAGGGGCGGAAGCAGCCGGAGCGTTGCCGCGTCGGACGCGGTCCCGGTAAGCACCCGGTGTCCGAAGAGTGCCTTCTGCACCTCCGCGGCCGGCCTGGGCAAGTGGAGCCCCAGCAGCAGCCCGTGCCCCTGCACCGGCAGACGCGGCTTTCCGGCGCCGGCCTTCAGATAGGTGCTCACCACCACCACGTTGTCCAGGAGGCCTTCCGTGTCGATCACCTCCAGCGTGGCGAGCGCGGCCGCGCAGGCCACCGGTCCGCCGCCGAAGGTGCTGCCCAGGTCTCCGATGTGGAGCTCGCTGGTCATGGCGCCGGTCGCCACCATCGCGCCGATGGGCACGCCCGAGGCCAGGCCCTTGGCCATGGTGATGATGTCGGGCGTGACGCCATACCACTCGGCGGCGGTGAACGCGCCGAGCCGGCCCACACCGCACTGGATCTCGTCGAAGATCAGCGCCGCGCCGGCCTTGTCGCACGCGCGCCGTGCCGCCTCGAGGAACGCCACCGAGCAGTCGCGCGCGCCGGTCAGTCCCTGCACCGGCTCCACGATCACCGCGGCGACGCTGCCGTCCACCGCCGCTTCCATGGCCGCCGGGTCGTTGAAGGGGACCTTGGTCGACAGCGGCACGCCGGCACGCAAAGCGCCCGCCTCGTACTTGGCGCCGTCCGTGACTGCCAGGCAGGCGGCGGTGCGGCCGTGCCACCCCCCCGCCACCGAGACGATCTTCTGCCGGCCGGTCACCTTGCGGGCCAGTCCCAGCGCGTTCTCGTTGGCCTCCGCGCCGGAATTGCAGAAGAACACCCTGGAGAGATCGCCCGGGCAGCGCTCGGCGATGCGATCGGCGAGCTCCTCACGCAGCCGGTGGGGAATCGCGGTCGAGTAGAAAATCAGCGTGCCCGCCTGGTCCTTGATGGCCTGCACCACGTGGGGATGACAGTGCCCGGTGGACGCCACGGCATGTCCGCCGTAGGCGTCGAGCCACTCGTTGCCGCGATCGTCCACCAGCCACGAACCGTGGCCCGACACCGCGGTGAGTGGCATCTGGGAATAGACCGGAAGCCAGGCCTTGCCGTTCAGCATGGGTACATCCCCGCGAGTGTGAGGCCCGCCGTCTCGTCGAGTCCCAGCGCCAGGTTCATCGCCTGCACGGCCTGGCCGCCGGCGCCCTTGATCAGATTGTCCACCGCCACCATCACCTGCACCTCGCGCCCGTCCTCCGAGGCCGTCGCGTGGATGAGCGCGAGGTTGGTGCCGACCGCGTGCGTGAGCTCGGGCGGCTGGGCGGTGAGCTTCACGAACGGTCGCCCGGCAAAGGCGTCGGCATAGCGCGCCGCGATCATGTCGGGTGGCACGGGCGCGGCCAGCGTCGCATGGAGCGTGGCGTAGATGCCCCGTACGAACGGCCCGGAATGCGCTAGCAGCCGAGCCGAGGCGGCGGCATCACCGGTCCAGGCGCGCCACTGCTCCAGGATCTCTCCCTCGTGCCGGTGACCCATCACCGAGTACGCGAAAAGATTGTGGGCCCGGGCCGGATGGTGGGTGCTCGGCTTGGGATGCACCCCGGCGCCGCTCGATCCGGTCACCGCAAACACCGTGGGCGGAGCCGCCAGAGGCAGCGCGGCCAGTGGATAGAGCGCAAGCTGCGCCGCGGTGGCAAAGCATCCCGGCGCGGCCAGCGCGGTGGCTCCCGCAAGCTCGATGCCGAGCACATCCGCCAGCGCGTAGCGAAACCGGTGCACCAGCGCCGGCGACTTGTGCGCGCCGTAGTACCGCGCGTTGAGCCGGCCATCCTGGATCCGGAAGTCGGCGGCCAGATCCACGATCAGTCCGGGGCCGGCGTCGACGATCTCTCCCATCAGCTCCGAAGACTGGCCGTGTTCCAGCGCCAGAAACACGACGTCGGCGCCCTTGGCCGCCTCCGCGCCGGTGGCCCCGGAAAAGCGCGCGTCGGTGATGAGCGAAAGCCCCGGGTGAACGTCGGCGATCGGCTTGCCGGCCTGGCTCCGGCTGGTGGCGACGCATTCGGTCACCTCCGGGTGCTGCAGGACGATCCGGAGCAGCTCGCCCCCGACATAACCCGCGGAACCGATCACGGCGACCCGCACCTCAGACCTCCCCGGAAATGGTGGCGCCCAGGGCGGCGCGAACCGTCTCGACCAGGCCGGCCGCGTCACGCAGCGCGTTGTGGGCCGGAAGGCCGAGATTCCGGGCGATGTAATCCCGGCCCACCTGGTTGTCGGTGGCGGGGCCGGTAAAGCAGGTGATCGGGAGACGGTACTGCCCGCTGTAGAGCTGGTGCGCGCCCCAGCAGCCGACCGGATCGGGCGCGGCCATCACGTGCGCCGCCCCCAGGCCCATCAGCCCCGGATCGCTCAGGATGTCCTGGACCCCGTACTCGCCCAGGATGCCGTCACCCAGCTCGGCCACAATCACGTCGGGCCGGCCGCCCCGCTCTTTGGCCAGCCGGTTGAAAATCCCCCGGGCGACCGGCACCGTCATCCCGGCATGGGTACTCGCGGCGCCGGCGTCGTTGAAGGTGAGCGCGGCAATCGCGCCGGCATCGAGCATCGAGAGCGTATCGCGCATCAGGGATACGCCGGTG
The DNA here is from genome assembly GCA_031404115.1 of Gemmatimonadales bacterium. GTDB lineage: Bacteria > Gemmatimonadota > Gemmatimonadetes > Gemmatimonadales > GWC2-71-9 > JABFSM01. The sequence goes on from JANNGX010000090.1 coordinate 8,854, forward strand.
AGCTTGCAGGCGCCGACCCGGAGCCCGGCGCGGCTCAGCCCGCGCACCAGCTCGGTAGCGGCGACGGTCTTGCCTGCGTTCATGCAGGTGCCCGCGACGAAGACGACCGGCGAGCCGCACTCCAATGTCTCGGCCGGCGGAATGGCGCCGTCGGCAATTGTCGCGGGTCGGCCGATCCGGTCTCCCAATGCAGGGAACGCCAGCACTGCGCCCAGCACCTCCGCGTTGAACGGCGGCCCGATGTCGGGGTTGGACGAGGTGCAGCGGCCCAGGATGCCGCCCAGGTTGAGGACGTTGATCACATCCCCCACCGCAATCTCCGAAGGCACCTCGCCGGCGTACCCCCGGAGCGCCCGCCGGGAGCCCAGGGTGCCGGCCAGCACATCGCCTGCGCGGAGCGACACCATCCGTCCCGCCAGGTCTTCCACCGTATTGTAGGAGGACTTGTCTTCCAGGATGCGGACCGCGAGGACGTAGCCCTCCCGGGCCACGATGTCGTCGCTGACAATGACGTCGGCAGCGAGCCGGGCATTCCGGGTCGAGGAGGCAATCCGGTCGAGCCGGAGGCGAGTCGTCGTTACCATAAGGCGGTTACCGCTCACCGGTCACTGGTAACCGGTCACCGTGCTCCCCCGCCCGCATGGCAAGGAGCTCCGGTATCGCGCCGATCCGCGCAAAGGCGCGCGCCTCGTCGCCGGTCCAGAGCCGATTCTCTTCTCCGTAGGTGGCCACCGAGCGGTCCATCATCGAATAGGGACTCCGGGTGCCGGTTATCATGAAGCGACCGGCTGCCAGGCGGACCCGGGTCTCTCCGGTGACCCGCTGCTGCGAGCTCGTGACCAGCGCCTCGATGTCCCGGAGCGCCGGATCGAAGTAATGGCCCTCGTGGAGCCGGTCTCCATAGAAGCGGCCGAGCTGGTCCTTCCAGAACACCTGCCACTTGGTGAGCACCAGCTTTTCCAGCTCGCGGTGCGCCGCAATGAGCAGGAGCGCCGCCCCCGCCTCGAAACCGATCCGCCCCTTGATGCCGAGCGCGGTC
>JANNGX010000091.1:0-12541 GCA_031404115.1 Gemmatimonadales bacterium
TCGCCCCTGAGAAAGACCCGCTCGCGGAAGATATCTACCGCCACCACCCGCTCGGCCCCGCGGGCGGTCCGGAGCGCCTTCCCCTCTTTGGGGAACCGCTTGCGGGCGGTGACATAGAATTCGTGCTCGTACTTGAGACAACAAAGCAGCCGGCCGCAGCCGCCCGAAATTTGCGCCGGATTGAGTGAAAGATGCTGATCCTTGGCCAGCGCGAGGCTCACCGGTGAAAGGGTGGTGAGCCACGTAGAGCAGCAGTATTCCTTGCCACAGCGCCCCACGCCGGAGAGCCGGGCCGCCTCATCCCGCGCCCCGATCTGCCGAAGATCGATCCGGGTGTGCAGAATGGACGCGAGGTCCCGGACCAGCTCCCGGAAGTCCACCCGCTTCTCGGCGGTGAAGTACACCGTGAGCTTCTTCCGGTCGAACTGCCATTCGGCGTCGCTCACCTTCATCTCGAGCTTCCGCTCGCGTACCCGGTCCAGCACCGTGCGCCGGGTGTCCTCTTCGGAGCGGCGGAGGTCGTTGGCGGTGCGGATCTCTTCCTGGGTGGCACGCCGGACGACGGCAAACTCGGGCGTCTTGGTCTCTCCCACCGCGCAGCCGTTGCAGCCGCTGGCGCATTTCTTCGTGGCCGTCTCGCCGACGGCGGAGACGCGACCGAAGTCGAGTCCGCGGTCGGCGGGCACGATCACCGGGTCGGAGAGCCGGAGCGGCTCGGCGGCATCCGACCAGAGAAAGTAATCCTTCCGATTGCCCTTGAAGCGAACTTCGACAGTGGCGGCCATCAGGATTCCGTGAACACGCCCATCCCCGCGTACTTCTCGGCGCGCCTCCGTACCAGTTTTTCGGGCCGGAGCTTGCGCAGCTCGGTCACGTGGCGGATCAGGGCCTCGCGCAGCGCCTCGCCGGCGGCGTCGGGGTCCTGGTGGGCGCCGCCCAGCGGCTCGGAGATGATCTCGTCGATGATCTTGAACTGGAGCAGATCGGTTGCGGTGAGCTTGAGCGCCTCGGCGGCGCGCTCACGCTGGCTGGCGTCCTTCCACAGAATCGCGGCGCAACCCTCCGGGGAGATCACCGAGTAGACCGAGTTTTCGAACATGAGCACCCGGTCGGCCACGCCCAGTGCCAGCGCCCCGCCCGAGCCGCCCTCGCCGATGACCACCGCGACGATCGGCGTGGGCAGCATTGCCATCTCCAGGATGCTGGTCGCCAGCGCTTCCGACTGCCCCCGCTCCTCGGCGCCGAGCCCGGGGTAGGCGCCCGGGGTGTCGATGAGCGTGATGACCGGCGCGTGGAATCGCGCGGCGAGGTGCATCAGGCGGAGTGCCTTGCGGTAGCCCTCGGGGTGGGGCATGCCGAAATTGCGCTTGATGTTCTCCCGGGTGTCGCGGCCCTTCTGGTGGCCGATCACCATCACCGAGGTGCCGCCGATCCGGGCCCAGCCGCCCACGATGGCGAGGTCATCCCGGTAGAGCCGGTCTCCGTGCAGCTCCACGAAGTCGGTGAAGATGGTACCCAGGTAGTCCTGGGTGTAGGGCCGCTTGGGGTGGCGGGCCACGCTCACCCGCTGCATCGGCGTGAGACTCCGGTAGATGTCCTCGCGCAGGCTGTCCAGTTTGGCCTGCAGCGTGGTGAGCTCACCGGCCACGTCGATCTCCCGCTCCTCGCCCACCCGCTTGAGCTCGTCGATTTGCCGCTCCAGCTCCAGCAGCGGCTTCTCGAAGTCGAGGGTGTACGCGTTGGCCATTGGGTTACCCCACCTTGACATAGCGGACGGCATCCGCGCCGAGCAGGCTTCGGAGAGATTGGACCACATCCTCGACGGGCTCGACCTTCATGCCCCGGGCGCGGAGCCGCACCGCCTCGCCGTTGCCGTCGGACCACTCAATATAGACCGGCGCCGGCCCCGGGTGGCCGGCGCACACCGCTGCCGCCGAGCGCAGCAGCGCGGGTTCGGGCGCTCCGGAAGCGGCCCAGCAAAGCGCGATCCCCACGGACCCGGTCCGCCGCAGGTCGGCGAGGGGACGCGCGGTCTCCACCACGAAGGGCACCCGGTCCTCGCCCCGGTCCCGGGTGCTGTAGCCTCCGGTCAGCAGGACCGCCGCATCGTCGACGATCACCTGGTTGAGCCGCGCCCAGCTCTCGGGAAAGACGATCGCCTCCGCCGTGCCGTGGAAATCCTCGAGGACGATCCGGGCGTACTCCTTTCCCGACTTCTTGGAAATCTGACGCTTCACCGCGGTCACCACCACCGCCACCGTCACCTGGTGCTCACTCCACTCGTGCAGGGTCGCTGTGGTTCGGGTGCCGAACAGCTCCACCTCGGGCCGGAACGGCTCCAGCGGATGGCCTGAAATAAAGAAGCCGATCACTTCCTTTTCACGGATCAACCGATCGGCCTCGGGCCAATCGGGTACGTCGGGCAGGGTGAGGCCGGGGGGCCGGACGCCAGGCTCCTCTCCGAAAAGCGATTCCTGGCCCGCCTCCCGGTCTTGCTGCTGGAGCTGCGCTTCGCCCAGCACGCCGTCGAGCGCCGCGGTCAGCTGGCTCCGGTACCCGCCCAGCGAATCGCAGGCGCCCGCGGCCACCAGGGATTCCAGCACGCGCTTGTGGCAGAGCCGGAGGTCGATACGGTTCACCAGCTCACGGAGGTCGCCGAATCGCGCGGGAGTCCGGCCGGCGATGATCGAATCGATCGCCCCCCGGCCCACGTTGCGAACCGCGCCCAGGCCGAAGCGGATCCGGGTGGCACCCACGACGGTGAACTTGAAGCCGGACTCGTTGACGTCGGGAGGCAGGACTTCGAGCCCCAGCTCGCGGGCCTCGTTGATGTACTGCACCACCTTGTCGGTGCTGCCGATTTCCGAGGAGAGCAACGCGGCCATGAACTCGGCCGGGTGGTAGGTCTTGAGCCAGGCCGTGTGATAGGAGAGGACCGAGTACGCCACCGAGTGGGACTTGTTGAATCCGTACCGGCCGAAGGTCTCGATCTGGGCGGCGATCTCCTCGGCGAGCTTCTTGTTCACGCCGAGCACCACGGCGCGCTCCACGAACCGGCCCAGCTCCTTCTTGATGAGCTCGGTATCCTTCTTGCCCACGGCCTTGCGCAGCACGTCGGCTTCGGCGAGGGAGAAGCCCGCCAGCACGTTGGCGATGCGCATCACCTGTTCTGGTAGGTGATGACGCCGTAGGTCGGCTCCAGGATCTCCTTGAGCGACGGGTGCGGATAACTGACCGCTTCCTGGCCCAGCTTCCGCCGGATGAACACGGTATGCATCCCGGCGTCGAGCGGGCCGGGGCGCAGCAGGGCGTTCGAGGCAACCAGGTCATCGAACCGGTCGCACTTCATGGCTCGGAGCGTCTCGGTCGCCAGCGCCGATTCGAACTGGAAAATCCCCGCGGTGCGGCCCTGGCGGAGCAGTGCGTAGACTGCCGGGTCGTCGAGCGGGAGCGCGGCCATGTCGGGGGCCGTGCCGGTCCGCTCCGCGATCATCGCGACCGCATCGTGGATCACGGTCAGGGTCTTCAGGCCGAGCAAGTCCATCTTGAGCATGCCGACCTGCTCGAGCGCGCCCATTTCGAACTGGGTGATGATGGCCTGCTCCCCGTCTGCCGCCTGGCCCGCGCCCTTGGTCGGCGCGGTGCACACCGGCACGTATTCCGAGAGCGGGCCCGGCGCGATCACGATGCCGGCCGCGTGGACCGATGCATGGCGCGAGATTCCCTCGATCCGGGCGCTCAGATCCACCATGCGCTGGTACACCGGCGAGGTCCGGACCAGGTCGCGGAGCTCGTCGACCCGCTTCATGGCTTCGGGGATGGTGAGGCTGTAGGCGGGCCCTGAGGGGATGAGCTTGGTGATCTTGTCCGCCTCGCCGGGCGGCACCTTCAGCACGCGCGCCACGTCCTTGAGCGCGGCCCGCGCCTTCATGGTCCCGAAGGTGATGATCTGGCCCACGCTCTCCCGGCCGTAGCGTTCCCGCACGTACTCGATCACCTCACCCCGCCGCTCGAAGCAGAAGTCGACATCGATGTCGGGCATCGACACCCGCTCGGGGTTGAGGAAGCGCTCGAAGAGCAGGTCGAACCGCAGCGGATCGACGTCCGTGATGCGCAGCGAGTAGGCCACCAGCGAACCCGCCGCCGACCCACGGCCCGGCCCGACCGGGATGCCCCGGTCTCGCGCCGCGCGGATGAAATCCTCGACGATGAGGAAGTACCCGGCGTAACCCGCGTTGGTGATGACGGAGAGCTCGTACGCGAGCCGGTCGCCGACCTCCTTGGGGAGCGACGCGCCGTAGCGCGCCTGGGCGCCCATGGTCGCGAGATCGCGGAGCAGGGCGTTTTCGTCGGTGTACTCGGCGGGTAGTGGAAAGCTCGGGACGAAATACCGCTTCTCGAAATCGAACTCGCAGAGTTCGGCCACCCGCGCGGTATTGTCGATGGCCTCGAGATGCTGGGGGAAGAGCCCCCGCATCTCCTTTTCGCTCTTGACGTACGATTCCTGCCCCGTAAAACGGAACCGCTTGGGGTCGTCGAGATCCGCCCCGGTGCCGATGGCCAGGAGGACATCGTGCGCCTCGGCATCTTCGCGGCGAAGATAGTGGGCGTCGTTGGTGGCTACGACGCCCAGACCCAGCTCGCGGCCGAGCCGGAGCATTCCCTCGGTCACCAGGCGCTCTTCGGCAATGCCGTGCTCCTGGATCTCGAGCCAGAAGCCATCCTTCCCGAACAACCCCGCGAACCAGGTCGCGGAGGCTTTCGCCTCCTCGTACTTGCCCTGCCGGAGCGCGTGAGCCACCTCGCCCGAGAGGCAGGCTGCCAGACACACCAGCCCTTCGGAATGCCGCGCCAGCACCTCCTTGTCGATCCGGGGCCGTCGGTAGAAGCCCTCGGTATAGCCGATCGACGAGAGGCGGATCAGGTTGCGGTACCCGGCCTTGTTCCGGGCGAGGAGAACGAGATGGCTGTAATGCGCCGGGGCGTCGGGGGGTTTCTGGGATGTGCGCCGGTCTCCGTAGGCCAGGTAGGCCTCGAAGCCCAGGATGGGCCGGAGCTTTCGGGCCTTGGCTTCGGCGTGAAAGCTCCAGGCCGCGTGCAAGTTGCCGTGGTCGGTCACCGCCAGACTGTCCATCCCCAGTTTCTGCACGTGCCCCACCAGATCGACGATGCGATTGGCGCCGTCGAGCAGCGAGTACTCGCTGTGGGTATGGAGGTGGACGAAGGCCATTCTCTGGGCGGGTCTCCGTGCTGCCGGGCGGTGCGGCGGACGTCTATGTGTGACGCTGACGGGAGCCCCGCCGCGATCGAATTGGGAAGCTACCGGCGACCGGGGTTATTGTCAAAACTCATTGTCGTGCCTTAACTTGCGTGATGTTCATCGCAGATTTCCGAGGGCCAGGATTCGCACCATGAGCACTTTCCAGGCAGTCCTCGCCCCGCTGGCACTCCTGATCGTTGGCGCCGCCTGCGGAGGAGGTACGACGGGACCGAATCCGAACCCCGGAACACTGCCCACGCCGAGCGCGGCCTGCGCCGCCGCTGCCACATCCCAGCTCAGTGTCGGACAGCATCTCGTGGTAGACCCCTCAGTCACGAGCGGCTGTCTCCGGCTGCCCCAGGCCGGGGCCTCGGGCGCCCAGTACCTCCTGGTGCTGACGTCCACATCGGGGGTCAAGTCCAGCATCGGTGTGTCAGGGCCCTACCTGATCCGCGGAAGCAACCCGGGAGCGGTGACGGCTGCCCCCGCTCCGGACGCCACCGCCCCGGAGGGCGCGCGCGCGGTGCCTCGCGCATCCGCGGCTCGTGAGTTCGACGCGATGCTGCGCCAGCGAGAGCAGGAGCTTCTGGCCCTGCCGGGCGCGCGGATCGCGCCCGGTGCCGCTGCGCCGTTTGCCCCGCCACCCGTCTTCGGAGATGTGAAGGACTTCAAGGTGTGCAGCAACCTGACCTGCAGCGCGTTCACCACGGTGCAGGCCACCGTGCGTTACGTGGGCGCCCACTCCGCCGTGTATATCGATAACACGGTGCCCCAGAACGATCCGCTGACCCAGGCCGATTTTGACAACCTGGGCACCACCTTCGATACCTACCACTACCCGATCGATACCACCGCGTTCGGACGCGAGTCCGACATCGACGCCAACGGGGTGGTCGAGATTCTGATGACCGATGCCGTCAACGCGCTCACGCCCGATTGCACCACGGGCAGGGTGGTCGGCTACTTCTTCGGGGGAGACCTGCTCAACAACGCCAACTCGAATCGCGGTGAGGTCTTCTATACCCTGGTGCCGACGCTGTCGACGCCGACGTGTCCTGCGATTCCCCGGCAGACCGCGGTGGACAACCTCAAGCCGACCTTGATTCACGAATTCCAGCACATGATCAGTTTCAACCAGCACGCGCTGATTCGGGGCGGGAGCGGGGAAGAGGTGTGGCTGAATGAGGCGCTCTCCCATTTTGCCGAAGAGCTGGGCGGCCGGCAGATCCCCAGCCTGCAATGCGCCCCGACCTTTACCTCGTGCCGGAGCCAGTACACCAGCTCCGACATTTTCAACGCCTACGACTTCCTGAAGGACACCGAGCGGGAATTCATGATCTTCCCGAGCAGCGCCTCGGGCACGCTCGCGCAGCGGGGGGCGGTGTGGATGTTTCTGCGGTGGACCCTGGACCAGTTCGCGGCCGATACGATTCTGGGCACCGATGTGACCCGCGCGCTGGTTCAGACCCAGCTCACCGGCGCCACCAACCTCACGACCGTGACCGGCGGCAGTCTCTCCACCATGATTCCCCAATGGTTGATGGCCGCATACCTGGACGACGGCACCGATCTTCCGGTCGAGTCCACCGGCCGGCTTCGCTACAAGAGTTGGGGTTTGCGCGCAATCTGGACCGACCCCCGCAACGCTTCCAGCTTTCCGGCCGGGTTTCCGCTGGCGCCCGACGTGATCGGCGGGACCTATACGCGGGCCGGTACGCTCAAGGCGGGGTCGGGGCGTCACTTCGTAATCGTGCAGGCAGCACAAGGCGCGGCGTTGGACCTCCAGGTTCTGAAGAATTCCGCCGGCGATCCGCTGGATCCGGCGCTGGTGGGCCGGTTCGGCATCGTGCGGATTCGCTGATCATGGCCTGGCGCCTCCGTGCGCTGCTGGGTCTCTTCGCGGTTCCCCCCGCGCTCGCGGGCCAGGTCCGGCCGACGCCGGTCATTCTCGGGTTCCCCTCCAGCGTGCAAGCAGCCGGACTGGCCGGCGCCGGCGTTGCCCTGCCGGGCTATGCCGGTGCGCTGTTCGTGAATCCCTCCGGTCTGGCCCCGATCAGGGTGCTGAGCGTCGAGGCCGGATTTTCGCGCACCACCGACCGGTCCACCTATGCGATGGCCGCCGCGGCCAGCCGGGTCGGGCGGTTCAACGTCGGAGTCGGCGCGCGCTATCTGCGGTTTCCGGAAACCTCCGCCACCTACGACAACCTCTCCTCGGTGGCGGCAGTGGTCTACCGCTATGGGGCCATCGCCCTGGGCGGCAGCGCGAAGTACGTTTCGGTCGAAGCGCGGAACGGGCCGACCACGCGCTCGGTAACCTCCGATCTCTCGGCCCAGGTGGCGTTCTTCGATATCGCCGCACTGGCGCTCGCGGTCCAGAACGTGGGCCAGGCCAGGATCACGGGTGAGGGACTCCATCTGCCCGATGCGCTCCATCTGGGATTCAGCCTCAACCTGCTCGACACCTTTTCCAACGGCCGGATGCTCGCCACGATCGAAAGCGTGTGGTCCGAAGGGGAGCGCGGCCGCACCGTGCTGGGACTCGAAGCCGGCGCGGTGGTCTCCGGTCTCGGCATCGTGGCGCGGGTCGGGAGCGGGCGCCAGCCCGGGCTGGCGGGAGGGCTGCTCTCCAACACTACCTTCGGCGCGAGCATTCTGGCGGGGCGGGCGCGGGTGGACTACGCGTTTCAGCGCCGAAGTGCGCTGGGCCGCGATGTGCACCTGGCCGGCGTCCGCTGGACGCCGTGAAACGCCGCCGACTTCTCATGGGTATTCTCGTTACCGCGCTCGCGCTGATCCTGGGATACGGCACCGCCTACGTGGCCAGCGAGGACGTCCGCTATCTCACCCGCGCCGGCATCGAGCAGACCATCATCCTCGAGAAGCGGAAGCCGATTGCCAAGCTGGTGGCCGACTCCTCCCTCTCCCACGAAACCCGCGGGTACCTGAGCCTGGTCCTGGCGGCCCGGCAGGGGGCCGTGGACTTCGGCCTCGAAGCGGGGAAGACCTACACCCAGTACACCGATATCGGTCGTGACACCCTGCTGCTGGTGCTCTCTGCATCTCCCAAGGATTGCATCTGCCCCCATCTGTGGAAATATCCGATTGTCGGGCGGATCCCCTACAAGGGCTTCTTCGACGTGAGGATGGCGCAGCGCGAGGCCGACAAGATGACCGCGAAGGGGTACGACATCTCCCTCAGGCCCGCCGCGGCGTACTCGACCCTCGGCTGGTTTCAGGATCCGCTGCTCTCGACCGCGATGATCAAGGATTCGGTGGAGTTGGCCTCGCTGGTGTTCCACGAGATCGCCCACAACACGCTGTACGTGAAGAGTGCCACGCCATTCAACGAGAGCTTCGCGCAGCTCGTGGGATACCGGGCCGCCGAGGAATTCTTCCGCGCCCGGGGGGATAGCGCGCTCGCGGCCCGGGCCCGGGACCGTTGGTACGACGAGATCGTGCTGGGCGAGTTCTACGACGGCCTGCTGAGTCGGCTGGAAGCCTTCTACGCGGCCAAGCCCGCCGCCGACTCGCTCGAGGCGGGGAGGGTGGCCATCGGGCGCTGGGCCCGGGAACGGCTCGAGGGTTCCCTGGGAGCACGGCTGCGCACGATCCGGGTGGGCCGGCTGGCGGAGCGGCCGATCAATAACGCCACGCTGGTCGGGGTCCGGATCTACCGAACCCATCTGGATTGGTTCGACCGGTGGTACGAGCAGCACGGCCGCAGCGTCAGGCAGAGCGTCGCGGTGCTGCGCGGTCTCATGGAGGGGGTGCCCGGCGACAGCGCATTCGCCAGGTTGCGGGCCGCGACGGACTCGGTGCCCGCAGGCGGCGGTCTACCGCCTGGAGTATCTTAGGAACCCCTGGTTCGCCAACTCTCTGACTTCCTGGCTTGCTGCCCCATGAATCACGACAAACTCCTCTCCGAACTCAACGAGTTTCTCTCCATCCCGAGCATCAGCACGTTGCCCGCCCACGCGGCCGACTGCCGCCGCGCCGCTGCCTGGCTCATGGAGGAATTCCGCGCCCTGGGCTTCCCCGTGGTCGAGCTGCTCGAGGGTCCCGGACATCCGGTGGTGTGGGCCGAGAGCCCGCGGGTCGAGGGCAAGCCGACGGTGCTCTGTTACGGTCACTACGACGTGCAGCCGGTCGATCCGCTCGATGAATGGATCTCCCCGCCGTTTCAGCCGACGGTGCGGGACGGGAAGCTGTATGCCCGGGGCGCGGTGGACGACAAAGGCCAGGTGTTCGCCCTGCTCAAGGCGTATCAGGCGTCACTGGGCGCCGACGGCAAGCCGCCCCTCAACGTGAATTTCATCATCGAGGGCGAGGAGGAGTGCGGCGGCCGGGTCATCTTCGATCTGCTACGGACGGAACCCGAGCGGACGGCTGTGGACGCGGTCGTCGTGGCCGACATGGGGTACTACGCTCCCGGCCTGCCGGCGGTTTACACGGGTTTGCGCGGCATGTGCTACGCCGAGATCCACGTGCGCACGCTGCAGCGGGATCTGCACTCGGGCAGCTACGGCGGGGTGGCGCCCAACGCGATGGAAACGCTGGTCCGCCTCCTCACCGATCTCAAGACCCGGTCCGGACGGATCAACGTTCCCAAGCTCTACAAATCCATCGAGCCGCCCACCAAGGCGGAGCGTAAGGCGTGGAAAAACCTTCCCTTCGATGAGAAGAAGTTTCTCAAAGAAGAGGTGACCGGTCGGGCCCTGGTCGGGCTCAAGGAGTTCAGCGTGCTGGAGCGGGTCTGGGCGCTGCCGACCCTCGAGATTCACGGCATTCGGGGAGGGTTCACGGGCGAAGGTGCCAAGACGGTCATCCCCGCCCAGGCCATGGCCAAGGTGAGTCTCCGGCTGGTGCCGGGACACTCCTACGAGAAGGTGGGGAAGTGGTTCACCCGCGCGGTCAAGAAGCTGGCGCCCGCCTACGCAGATGTAGAGGTCAAGCTGCTTCATGGTGGAGATCCCGTGCAGTGCGACGTCACCCATCCGGCCTTTCAGGTGCTCGACGAGGCCTTCGACGCAGTGGTGGGGCAGCGGACCGTCTCGGTGCGCGCCGGCGGCTCTATCCCGGTGGTGCCGGAGCTGCAGCGGGGTGGCGCGCCGGTGCTCCTCACCGGCATCGGCCTTCCCGACGACGGGCTGCACTCGCCGAATGAGAAGGTGAACCTCCAGCAGATCTGGGACGGAATCGAAGTGTTCGGGAAGTTCTTCGAGATGTTTGCGGAAAAGGGCGGGGCGAAGCGCGAGGAGAAGGAAGCGGCCGGCGAGACCGAGGAAAGCTAGGCGCCGTCTTCCGCCTGCGGACCCCGCTTCTGGCCACCGGAATACCGCGCCTCGGTGCGTGCATGCAGCTCGTCGACCCCGATCAGCGCGCGCACCGAGGCGATGATGCCGGCGACGACGTCATCGGCCCAATAGGGATCGGGCCGCTGATCCTTCGGCAGTGCGGCCGCCTTTTCTTCGAGAAACCGGATCGCGGTCGCGATCCACTGGGTCTGGGCTGCGTCCACCAGCGACCATGCCCCGGAAGCCCGGAGTTCAATGTCGGCCAATTCCTGCAAGAGCGGCTCGATACCCGCAGTGACGCGCTGGTCCCGCAACCGCTCCGCGGTGGCGGTCAGCACCGCGGAGCGCTCGGTTTCCTGGGGCTCGGGGAGCGGTGCAAGGTAGTGGCGCTGGTCGGCCACCATCTCGGCCAGCCGCACGCAGACCGCCCGAATGGCCGGGGTCAGCGCAGGGGGTACCTCCCTGGCCCAGCTGGCCGCTGCACGGAGGATATCCTCCGCCTTCCCGTCGGCCAGCGCATCCAGTCTGGTCTTATCGAGCGGTTCCGCCATAAGCGGGAAAGATAACAGGAACCCCGGCGTCCAGCGGAGCGGTGAAACGCTCCACCATCGGTCGCTCGAACACCTCACCGAACCTCCGGATCACGGCCGCGCGGGCCGGGCCCCAGAGCTCCTCAGCAGTCCCGCCCAGCTCCCGCGCTACGCTGGTCATCGTGACTCCGTGAATGCCGCAGGGGACGATCAGGTCGAACAGCGAGAGGTCCGTCGTCACGTTGAGCGCGAAACCGTGCAGCGTGACCCACTGCTTCACATGAATGCCGATGCTGGCGATTTTCTTCCCTGAGGTCCACACGCCGGTTTTTCCCTGGCGTCGCTCGGCCGTCACGCCGAGGTCGCCGAGCCCGCGGATCACCGTCTCCTCGATTTGGCGCAAATACCAGTGCAGGTCCTGCCGGTAACCGCCCAGATCGAGAATGGGATAGCCCACCAGCTGGCCCGGCGCGTGGAGCGTCACGTCGCCCCCCCGCTCCACCTCGAACACCTCGAGCCCTCTTGCCTCGAGCCGCCTCCGGGGAAACGGCAGGCTCGAGTCCCGGGTGCTTCGGCCCAGGGTGACCACGGGGTCGTGCTCGACCAGCAGGAGGATATCCTCGGTGAGTTCACCCGCGACCCGCCGCCGGCGGAAATCGCGTTGCAGCTCCAGCACCTCTCCGTAGCCGCACCGGCCCAGGTCGATCACCGCGATGCCGGGACTCATCGCGCGGTGCGCGGCGTGGAGAGCCGCCGTCCCATGAACAGGCTCAGGGCGCCAGCCGCCGCGATGAGACCGAGCAGACCGGGGCGGCCGAAGTAGCTGAAGGCCGGCCAGATCAGCAGCACGGCCAGGACGAATGAGCCGAGTCCCGCCACGATCGCGAGCATCGAGCGGCGCCACGGATTTCCGATCGGGGCGAGGACGTACCAGGCGGCCAGTCCCGCCAGGACGATACCGGCGGGGGTGCCCAGCAGAAGCATGAGGGCGTGAGCTGAGCCCAGGCTGGGCTTGGCCCCGAGTGGCACCCCGGCCTTGAGCGCGTCGACCCCGAGACTCACCAGGGCCTGCAGCCCGATGCCGACGACCACGCCAAAGGCCAGCGCAGAGGCGACGACGCCCAGCGGGTCGGGGGCGTCGGGGCGCGGGTCACTGGTCACTGGTCACCGCTCACGTGTGTATCACTCTCCCCATCGAGTCCAGGCACGCTTCGGCAATCGCCTCCGAAAGCGTTGGATGGGCGTGGATGGCCAGATCGACCTCTTCCACCGTGTACTCGTTCTCGCGTGCCACCACCAGTTCGTGGATCACCTCGACGCGCGTGAAGGACTCGAAGGACTTCATGGTCGCGGGACGGTCGCTGCCGCTGTACATGAACTTCGCCTGTGTGTTCGCCACGTGGTTCGGGGCCGAGACGGTGCTGTCGGTCTCCGCCACGTTTGCCAAAGATGGTTTG
>JANNGX010000092.1:0-4860 GCA_031404115.1 Gemmatimonadales bacterium
CCGCGCGAGAGAATGCCTATCCGGTGCTGCCGGTCTTTCGCGACCGGCGGATCACCGCGGTAGCGCCCGCGTGAGACCGGAGGACCGCCGTCGCTTTTCCGCCGTGGCGGCGCTGGTGCTGGGCGTCTTTATCGGCCTGACCCTGATCCGGTCCATTCCCACCGGACCGCTCGGGCACGGTCTGGGCACCTTTCTCTGGTGGAGCCTGGGTGCCGGCGCGGTCGGGTTGCCACTGCTCGGCCTGGGGCTCGCGGTGGCGGGCTTCGACCGGGTTCCCCGACTCGACATGAAGCGCACGGGGGCCCTCCTCGGCGGACTCACGCTGCTCATCCCCTTCACCATCGGCATCGCGGCCAATGTACAGGCCGACGACTTTCTGGGAACCCTCCAGGAATGGGATGTTCCGGCCCGTGCCACCGGATTGGTGGGGGGCTTTGCGGCGCGCGGAGTGATCGAGACCATTGGCCAACCGGGCGGATTTCTGCTGGCGTTCCTGGCCCTGTCGGCCCTCACGCTCGCTACGCTGGCCTGGCATCCCCTGCACCGGTTGGAGAAGAAGGCGGACGGGCGGCCAGGCGTGCCCGCGGGCGCGCCGGTCACGGCTCCCGTAGACGAGCGGGAGGACGAGGAAGAAGACGAGGAGGGCGGGTTGATTGCCGTTGTGAAAGCAAAGATTGACAAGAAGCGGGAGCCGAAACCGGCGACCAGCCGTCCGGCGGCCCGAGCTTCCGACCGTCCGCCCCATGTTCACGACGACAAACTGCCGCCGATCGAACTCCTCGCGGCCCCGCCGACCCAGGACATCGCCGCCGACTCGGCCCAGCTGGACCGCCTCGGCCAGGCCCTGCTCGAGACGCTCAGAACGTTCAAAGTCGAAGGTACGCTCGCGGGGCGGACCAGCGGCCCGGTGGTGACGCAATTCGAGATCGTTCCGGCGCCCGGGGTGAAGGCGGGGCGCCTGGTGGCGCTGGCGGACGATCTCGCAATCACCATGCGCGCCATGAGCATCCGGGTGGCGCCGATCCCCGGACGGGGCGCGGTCGGGGTGGAGGTGCCCAACCCGACCGCGCGGATGGTGACGTTGCGGGAGCTGCTGGAGACGCCGGAGTGGCGAGTGCGGTCGGTGCTGCCCATTGCGCTGGGCCGAGATCTCGAGGGCAAGCCGGTGGTCACCGATCTGGCCAAGATGCCGCACCTGCTGATTGCCGGCGCCACCGGCTCCGGCAAGTCGGTGGCGATCAATACGATCATCACGGCCCTGGTCTACAAGTACACCGCGACGGATCTCCGCATGCTGATGATCGACCCCAAGATGGTCGAGCTCTCGATGTACAACGCGCTGCCTCACCTGCGGCATCCGGTCGTCACCAACAACCACGACGCGGCGCGGGTACTCAAGTGGGCGGTCCACGAGATGAATCGCCGCTACGAATTGCTCCACGCCAATGGCGCCCGGAACCTGGCCGACTTCAACCGGAAGGTGGACGAGGGCAAGCCGCTCCGGATGCCGGCGCGCCCGACGCCGACCCTCGCGTCGATCAGCGCGGAGGCGGGAACCAGCGCGCCGGAGCCCCCGAGCGACGAAACCTATCGCGAAGGACGGTTGCCCTACCTGGTGATCATCGTGGACGAACTCGCCGACCTGATGATGACGGTACAGAGCGAGGTGGAAACCCCGCTGGCGATGCTGGCGCAGAAGGCGCGCGCCATCGGGATTCACCTCATCCTCGCCACGCAGCGGCCCTCGGTGAATGTGATCACCGGCCTGATCAAAGCCAATTTTCCGAGCCGGATCGCCTTTCGGGTGGCCTCGAAGGTCGACAGCCGGACCATTCTCGACGGCAACGGCGCCGAGGCGCTGCTGGGCAATGGCGACATGCTGTTTTTGCCGCCCGGGAAGAGCGAGCCGATGCGCTTGCAGGGCGCCTTCATCGGCACCGAGGAAACCGAGCGACTCACCGACTGGTTCAACAAGAGGCAGCAAGTGCTGATTCAGGAACGCCGCACCGAGGAAGACATCCTGGCGTTCATGAAGGCCCAGGAAACCGAGGAAGCCGGCAACTCCGAGGCGGGCGACGAAGGCGACCGCGACCAGCTGTTCCGCGAGGCGGCGGAAGCCTGTATCCAGAATCAGGGCGGCTCGACGTCGCTGCTGCAGCGAAGACTCCGGATCGGCTATGGGCGCGCGGCGCGGGTCATCGATCAGCTGCACGCCGCGGGAATCCTCGGGCCGCCCGACGGCAGCAAGCCACGAGAGGTGTTGATCGGGCTGTCGCAACTGGACGAGTACAGCAGGTAGGAGGGTAGAGGCTCGGACGCGAAGACCCTCAGACGTCAAGTGGCCGTGGGAGCGCGTGGCAAATTGGCGGCTGGCGCGCCACTTTGGTTGTTCGGAATGAAGCCACCGCACCTATCGTCAATCATGCCCGCCACCCGTGCTCCCAAACCCGTCTCCGAGTGGACCGACTCGCGCCACCGGCGCGGGTACGCCGGAGAAAAAGCGGCCATGTCCTACTTGCTGCGGCTGGGGTGGCGCATCGAGGCGCACCGGTTCCGGCTGGGCCATCACGACCTCGACCTGGTGGCGCGGCTGGGCCACCTGGTGGCGTTCGTCGAGGTAAAGACCCGCCGCTCGGTCCGCTTCGGCCACCCGGTCGAGGTGGTGAGCCGGCGCCAGCAGGCCATCATGGCGCGCCTGGCGGCGCTCTGGCGGCTTCGTTTCGGCCTTCCTGGAGACCAATACCGGTTCGACGTCATCGCGGTCAGGGAGGGGACTTCTTCCACTTCTCCACAGCTCACCCACATTGAGGATGCGTGGAGGGGTGTTGGAAAGTGAAAAAGTGCCCACTTGTTTCGGCTAATATTCGGCATTAACTTGGTGAGTAGTGTTTTTGTGTAGCAAATTTAGCCACAATATTACCAACGAGGATTCCGATGGTCGCACCGGACGTCAAGGACGCCAAACTCGACGGGGAGCGCCGCAAAGCGCTCAACCTCGCCATTTCCCAGATCGAAAAGCAGCTGGGCAAGGGCTCGATCATGCGCATGGGCTCCGAGAGGCCGCGGGAGCGGGTCCAGGCCATTTCCACCGGCGCCATCAACCTCGATGCGGCCATCGGCATCGGCGGAGTCCCCCGGGGCCGGATCACCGAGATCTACGGCCCCGAATCCTCCGGCAAGACCACGCTCACCCTGCACCTCGCGGCCAACGTGCAGCGCGCGGGCGGGGTCGCGGCCTATGTCGACGCGGAGCACGCGCTCGACGTCGAGTACGCCCGCAAGCTCGGTGTGGACGTGGACAACCTCCTGGTGTCCCAGCCGGACACCGGGGAACAGGCGCTGGAAATCGTCGAGATTCTGGTGCGCTCCGGTGCGGTGGACATCGTGGTGATCGACTCGGTGGCGGCGCTGGTCCCCAAGGCGGAAATTGAAGGCGAAATGGGCGACAGCCACATGGGCCTCCAGGCCCGGCTCATGAGTCAGGCGCTCCGGAAGCTGGCCGGCGCCATCAATCGGTCCAACTGTGCGGTGGTCTTCATCAACCAGCTCCGCGAGAAGATCGGCGTGATGTTCGGCAACCCGGAAACCACCACCGGCGGCAAGGCACTCAAGTTCTACGCCTCGGTCCGGCTCGACATCCGCCGCATCGGCCCGGTCAAGGAGCGGGAAGCGATTATCGGCAACCATGTCCGGGTCAAGGTGGTGAAGAACAAGGTCGCGCCGCCATTCAAGCAGGCGGAATTCGATGTGATGTTCGATGAGGGCATCAGTCACTGCGGGCTGGTTGTGGATATCGCGGCGGAGGCAAACATCATTCAGAAGTCGGGGGCGTGGTACTCCTACGGCGAGCAACGTATCGGGCAGGGCCGCGAAAACGCCAAGCTCTTCCTCAAGGACAACCCCGCGCTGATGGCCGAGGTCGAGGGTCGGGTCAAGGAATTCCTCGGCATGAAGCCGGGGGCCGTCGCAACGGTCGATGGTGATGACGGCGACGCTGACTGAGCCGGAATCCCTTCGGGTCGTCGGGGCCGTCATCCCCGATCCGCGCCGCCCCGGGAGCGTACGGGTCCTGGTGCACGGACGCCCGCTCCTCACCCTCCCGCGGGAGGTCGCAGAGCGGGAGCGCCTCGAGCCGGGCATGGCGCTCGGAGAGGCGCTCTTTGCGCGGCTCGGGAAGGCGGCCGACGAAGAGGCCGCCTTCCGGACCACGTTGCGCTACCTGGAGCGTCGCCCCTTCGCGGCCAGGGACCTGGCGCGCCGCTTGGTCCTCAAAGGGCATCCTCCGCACGCGGCGGAAGCGGCCCGGGCCCGCGCGGAGCGGCTGGGACTACTGGACGACGCCCGCTTCACGCTGCACTTCGTGCAGACCCGCGCGTCCCGGGGCCGCGGCCCTCTTCGTCTTCGGCGGGACCTCGCGGTCCTCGGGGTGGAGCCGGGCGTCATCGACCAGGCGCTGGAAGAGGCCTTCGGCGCGGACGGCAGTGAGGCGCCACAGGCGGACGCCGTGGCCCGCCGGCGACTGGCGCAGCTCCGCGGACTGGCCCGGCCGGTGCAGCGCCGGCGTCTGCTGGCGTTTCTGGCCCGGCGAGGCTTCGCCGGCCAGACGGTAACCCGGCTGGTCGGAGAACTGCTTCGGACCCCGGAGACCAGCAAGTCGTAGGCGGGAACGACTGAGGGGGCGGTCGCTATATTCCCCCCCATGGAATCCAGTCGCATTCGCCGCCTCTTCCTCGAGTTCTTCCGGGCTCGCGGGCATCACCTGGTGCCTTCGTCGGGGCTCGAACCCAAGGACGACCCAACCCTCCTGTTCGTCAACGCGGGGATGGTGCAATTCAAGCGCACCTTCCTGGGCCAGGAGCC
>JANNGX010000093.1:0-5898 GCA_031404115.1 Gemmatimonadales bacterium
CACTAAGCATGAGGGACGGCAGCCAGAATGCGATGGCTCCAAGGAGCGCCGTCGTGATGGCCTTGGTCATCGTATCGGCCCGCATAACACCGGGGATCAGCTGCAAGCGGCGCATTAATGAAGCGCGCGAAGCGCGCTCAGGCCGCCGCTTGTCAGCTGCATCCCGTTGTTATGCAGCCCCACATTCACTCGGGTTTGCGGGTGCACGAAAGGGCGTCTACCAGGACCTCCGGATCCTCGAGATGGCGAGCTAGCCGATCCCTCACGCTTGGTGCGTCTTCCACGACGTCCTCAAACGGCCGCGGATCCACTACCCGAAACTTGAGGTGACCAGAGTCAAGTAGCGCGTACGCCATCAAGAACCACTCGTCGTCTGGATCGGCATCAAGGTCACGGAGGGGTTGTCCCATCGTCTGTTGAATTTGGTTGAGTAGCGGCGGCTCCCTGGCGGGCCTGAGAATGGGTCTGCTAGAAACCATCCGGTTCAGGGCCGGAGAACAAGGAGCCGCCATGAAGAGAAGAACAGACAAGGGCGTTGGAAATCAAGTCGGGCTTTCGCTGGTGGAGGAGGTTGGGCAGCGGCTGTTGCCGCTGGTGGCGGGGATTGCGGCGACGAAGCAGGGACTGCTGGAGTGGGTCCACGACTTCGGGCTCAAGGCCCTGGACGAGCTGATGCGGGACGACGCGGCGAGGATCGTCGGAGAGAAGGGCCAGCACCGAGCGGATCGGACGCACCACTACTGGGGCAAGACCAGGTCGGAGCTGACTTTCGGTGGGCGGCGGATCAGCGTTGAGAAGCCGCGGGTGCGGAGCAAGGACGGCCGTGAAACAGCGTTGCCCGCTCTTGAAGAATTCCGGGATCGGGATCCGTTGTCGGAGCGTGTGATGAACCAGCTTCTGCTGGGCGTCTCGACGCGCGGCTATGACGCGAGCCTGGAGCCACGGCCTTCTGGGGTGAAAGCGCGTGGTAGCAGTAAGAGTTCGGCGAGCCGGTGCTTCGTGGCGAAGACACGGCAGCGACTCTCGGTCTCTCTGGAGCGTCGGCTCGACGACCTGGATCTGATCGCCCTGCTGATCGACGGCGTCGAGGTGGCGCGGCAGACCGTGGTGGTGGCCCTCGGGATCACGAGTGACGGGACCAAGGTGCCGCTGGGTCTGGCCCAGGGCTCGACCGAAAACGCGGCGCTGTGCACGAGCCTGCTCCAGGGCCTCTTGAGCCGTGGTCTCAAGGTCGAGGACAAGGTGCTGTGCATCATCGACGGCGGGAAGGGCATCCGAAAAGCGCTCGGCGACATCCTCGGAGACCGGGCCGTGATCCAGCGCTGCCAGGTCCACAAACAGCGGAACCTTCGGGAGCATCTGCCCGAGGAACGCCACGCCTACGTGCTCTCCACGATGCGCGATGCCTACCGCGCCGCCACCGCCGACACCGCGCGCAAGAAGCTTCGCGCCCTCGTGTCCTGGCTGGAGAGCAACGGCCACGAGGACGCGGCAGCCAGTCTGCGCGAAGGCCTCGAGGAGACGCTCACGGTCGTGAAGCTCGATCTGCCGCTCACCCTCCGCCGCTCGCTCGCCACCACCAACAGCATCGAGAACCTGGTCGGCTCGATCCGCCGCGTGACTCGCAACGTGAAGCGATGGCGCGGCGGCGACATGATTCGGCGCTGGGCGGGGCTCGGCCTCTTCAACGCGGCCAAGCGCTTCCGGCGCATCAAGGGCTACCGGGAGATGCCCAAGCTCGTCACTGCGCTGCGGACCGTCCAGGCCAAGGTCGAGGTCGCGTGACCCGTAAGTACGACAAATCCGGTCGACCCTCAGGTCGTCCCAGTCCGCTTGCGTCGATCCTGGCGCATCCTGGAGCGTCGTCTTTCCCGCAGTCAACGTCGAGAGGCCCTTTTTCGCAAGGGGGACACGAACAGACCGTTGACATCGAAGCCGCCGTCAGACAGTCTTCAAGCGCCGCCGCTGCTCAATTCTCAACAGCGCGTGGGACATTCCCTAGAAAAGGTCGAGACTGGGTCGGCTGCCTGGTAGGTGTCGGTTGCTTGGCATCGCCGACGGCAGGAGAATGTCCCATGGCTCAGACCTCGGTCGACTTGGACGCCCTTACGGCTGACCAGCAGCTCGAGCTTCTCGAGCGAATCTGGGAGCGGCTGAGCCGGGATCCGGCGAATCTTCCCCTGACACCCGAGCAGGCGCGCGAACTGGATGCACGGGACGACGAGCTGGAGGCCGACATTCGCGCCGGTCGGCCACTCGGCGAGCCTTGGTCAGAGGTTCGTAAGCGGTTCAAGTAGGTTTCGTTGCTGGTCGTTTTTCGCTCGGCCGCAACCTCGGATGTCGACGCAGCCTACGAATGGTACGAGAATCAGCGGCAGGGCCTCGGATCGGCCTTCCGCTTGGCCATAGAAGCCGCCGTGGAACTGATCGCGGCGAATCCCTCCGCATCCCCCGTCGTGCGCCGCAGCATCCGGCGGGTTCTTCTCAGGCGCTTTCCGTACGCGCTGTTCTACCGGGTGGTCGGCAACGAAGTAGTCGTCGAGGCGTGTATCCACGCAAAGCAACACCCGCGGGCGTGGCGCTCTCGCATGTGAGGTCTAACAACGCGTATCTGGACTCCTCCGGTCAAGTAACACGTCGTCGGACTAAACGCTAGACGCCCTCCTGTTCAATCAAGCTGCCGTAGCGGTGCGGTGAAACGGGGCGGACTGCAAACGTATCTCCGGCCTCTTTTCTGGAGTCCCTGGGGACTCCGGGCCATGACGGAATCCGCGCGCCGGGAAGCCAATCGATGACAGCGGCCTCGAAGGCCAAAATTGTTGTCGGCTGTCCCGGCGCCGGTCCGACCTGTTTCACCGTCATGCTCGTTGCGTCTTGCAGCTCCTTTGGTGAGTTCTTCGATCCGTTGAGTGGCTCGAGCTTCAGGCGGCCTTGGCCATCAGTGCGAAAGGCCTGTCGCCCTTCCAGACCGCCCATACGATCCGTGCCAGCTTGTTCGCCACCGCCACCGCAGCCTTGTTGTGGACGTGCGTCTTGGCCAGAGCATTCGCCCACTCGCGCAGGCGATCCGGCTGCTGCTTGCGCGCGTGGACGAGCACGGAGCGCGCACCGTGTATGAGGAGGGTGCGCAAGTAGCCGTCGCCGCGCTTCGAGATGCGCCCCAGGTTGCGCTTCAAGCCGCTCGAGTATTCCCTCGGGGTGAGGCCGAGGTAGCTGGCGAAGTGCCTTCCAGTGGGGAACCGGCGGATGTCACCGATGAAACCCACGAGCGCCGTCGAGGTAAGCAGCCCGACGCCAGGTATCGTCTGTAGGCGCTCGACCGCGGGCAACTGGTCGGCGAGCGTTTCCAGTTGCCGGGCGACCAGCTTGACGCGCGCCTCGATCTCGCGGATCTCGCGGCAGGCCTCGGCGAAGATGGGTCGCAGCGCTTCCGGGAGCAGGAGGAGTCCATCTCATCAATGCAGCTGACAAGCGGCGGTCTCTTGGCGCGCTTCGCGCGCCTTCATCAATGCGCCGCTTGCAGCTGATCTTGGGGTGGTCTCAAGTGAACGAGAGGGCCACCGGTGACCTCGCGATCCACGCCCGCAACGGATCGCTCGCTGAGCGCCCTCGTTAGCGGGTTGTCGTGGCCGCGCTCGCGGTGCTGCTGGCGGCGGAACACGCAACGGCGATGGTGGTCCGAATCCTCGGACCGGCAGGAACGCTCGCCGGTACGCTGACGCTGCCCCCGCGGGAGCGAATGCCGTTCCCCGCCATCGTGACCGTCACCGGATCCGGTGCGCATCACCGCGACGGCAACCGCACGCCGGAGGATCCCTACCGTCCGTTCCGCGAGATCGCCGACCGGCTGGCCGGCTGCGGTATCGCCACCCTGCGGCTGGACGACCGCGGGATCGGGGGTTCAGACGGGGACGCCACCACCGCCACCGCCGAAAACACGGCCGAGGACGCGCAGGCCGCGCTGCGGTTTCTCCGCGCGCGCCCCGATATCGACCCGCGCCGCGTCGGCCTCATCGGCCACAGCTACAGCGGGGTGATCGCCCCCATGGTCGCGGTCGACGATCCGGAAGTCGCCGCCGTCGTGTAGCTGGCCGGCCCCGCGCGACCCCTCCGCGAGACCATGCGCTACCAGCACCGCCACCGCATTCACAACGATCCCACGATCGCCGTCGCGGACCGCGGATCCGCTCTCGCGGAAGCCATGCGGCAGCAGGGGGCGAACGCGGCCGCGAGCACGGAAGCCTGGCGCCGCTCGATCCAGGACCGCGATCCCTTGCCCACGGCCCGCCGGCTGCGCATGCCGGTGCTGATCCTGCACGGCCTCACCGACCGCGCGGTCGACCCCGAAGACGCGCGGCGCTGGAGCAGGTGATCCGCGCGGGCGGCAACCATCGGGTCGAGCGCAGGCTTCTCCCCGGCGTGAACCATCATTTCCAGAGCGACCCGATCGGAGCGCGCGAGGGCTACGATCGGCTTCCCACCCAGCAGCTCGCGCCCGAGGTCCTGTTTGCTCTCTGCTCCTGGCTGCGCGCCGCGCTGAAGTAGAACGCGCCCGCGACGATCACCAGCTCGGCCCGCCCGACGAGCAGGCGCGGAGCATCAGATTCAAGACGATGGTGAGGAATATCGAGGCCACGATGCTCCACATGCATCCGCTTTTCTGGAACCGAACCTGCATTGGCGGTCTCCTTGTTGTTCGCTCGGGTTCTCCGGCCCTCCATTTCCAACGTAGCATGCGCGCGGGGTTTGGAGTGTGGCGCGCCGTGCGCGTGGCCAGAGGACCGCCCCGGGAGAGTTGATGCGCAGCGTCGCTGCCTTTCTGATCGCGTGGTCGATCGTCATGCCGGCGGGCGCCGAGACACCGGCGGCACTTCCCAACGTGACGCTCCCCGCGCCGCTGGCTCGAGTGCTCGCTGACTACGAAGCCGCGTGGCAGCGAAAGGATGCCGCCGCGCTGGCCGCACTGTTCACGGAGGATGGCTTCGTCCTCTCGAGCGGCAATCCTCCGATCCGCGGTCGCGCGCAGATCGAGAAGCACTACGCGGGCCAGGGCGGCCCGCTCGCCTTGCGCGCGCTTGCCTTTGCCAGCGAGGGCGCCATTGGCTATGTCATCGGGGGCTTCGCCCGCACCAAGGGGGAGCCGGACATCGGAAAGTTCACGCTGACCCTGCGCAAGGAAGGTAGCGGCCGTTGGATGATCGTGTCCGACATGGACAACGCGAACGCGCGCCGGCAGGCCGCGGATGACGACAGCGCATCGGGCCGGGTGGTCTTCATCTGCGAGCACGGCACCGTCAAGAGCGTGATGGCGGCCCACTGGTTCAACCGCCTGGCCGCGGAACGCAAAGCGCCTTTCCGCGCGATCTCTCGCGGGGTGGCCCCCGATGACGCGGTCCCGGCCAGGGTCGCCCAGAATCTGGCCGCCGATGGCTTCGATGCCGCCGGGTTCAAGCCGCAACGGCTGGACAAGGCGGATATCGCTGGCGCGGTGCAGATCGTAGCCATCGGCATCGACTCGCCGCTGCTCGCGGCGATCAAGGTCCCGGTCACGCGCTGGAACGACATCCCGCCCGCGTCGGAAGACTACGCGGCCTCGCGCGACGCGATGCGCGCGCGGATGGGCGCGCTCCTGGATTCGCTGCGCTCATCGGCCACGAAGGAATAAGGCATGGACGCGCCAACCCCCTCCTCATTCGACATCGCCGGCTTGTGCGCGCATCCCGACGACGCAGAGCTGATCATGGGCGGCACACTCGCCCGCGAGAGCGCTGCCGGCCGCCGGGTGGCCCTCGTCGATCTGACCCGCGGCGAATGCGGCAGCCGAGGCACTTCCGAGACGCGGGCGACGGAGGCCCGCGAGGCCGCGCGCATCCTCGGCGTCTCCCACCGCGAGAGCCT
>JANNGX010000094.1:0-5283 GCA_031404115.1 Gemmatimonadales bacterium
CTGGCCTCGCTCGCAGCGGCCCGGCTCCGGATCGGTATCAGCCTGACCAGCGTGCTTGCCGGCCAGGAAGATCTCCGGGTGCAGCAGGAGCGTTATCGCCTCGGTGCCGCGACCATCGTGGACGTGCTGACCTCGCAGGAAGCGTTGAACCAGGCTGAAGTCGACGGGGTGACCGCGCGGTTCGACTACGTTCGCGCCCGAGCCCAGATCTCCGCCCTGATCGGGAGGACCCTGTGACCGCTATCTCGAATACCGCCGAGCGCATGGCCATGCTGCCCTCGGACGTGCCGCGGGACGCCGTCATCGTGGTGCGCAATATGACGCGCCACTATGTGATGGGAAGCGAGACGGTGCAGGCGCTCCGGGGCGTGGACATCACGATCCGGCGAAACGAGTTTGTGGCCATCATGGGTCCATCGGGATCGGGAAAATCCACGCTGATGAACCTGATCGGCTGCCTCGATTCCCCCTCCCAGGGGGAATACTGGCTCAACGGGCACCGCGTCTCCGAACTGGGCGACGACGAGCTAGCCCGGATCCGGAACCGCGAAATCGGATTTGTGTTCCAGACGTTCAACCTGCTGCCCCGAGCTTCGGCCCTGCAGAATGTCGAGCTCCCGCTGATCTATGGAGGCACCGGCTCCAAGGAGCGGCGCCGCATGGCCGAGGAGTCGCTGACCCGGGTCGGGCTCCAGGACCGGATGGGGCACCGCCCCAACGAGCTTTCCGGCGGGCAGCGGCAGCGCGTTGCTATCGCGCGGGCGCTGGTCAATCACCCCAGCATCATTCTGGCCGACGAGCCCACCGGCAACCTCGACTCGAAGACCAGCGAGGAAATCCTCGGGCTGTTCGAGCAGCTCTATGCCGACGGCCAGACCATTATTCTCGTCACCCACGAACACGACATTGCGGAGCACGCCCGACGCCAGGTCCACCTGAAGGACGGCAAGATCGAGCGCGACGTCGCCTCACCGGGAAGGTCCTGAATGCGTATCCGTGAGCTTGTACCGATCACCATGCTCCTGATGGCCGCCGGCTGCAAGGACGAACCGAAGCCAGTGGTCTATCAGGCCGTTCCGGTCGAGAAGCGCGATATCGTCGTCTCGGCGCGGGCCTCGGGCACCGTGCAGCCCGACACCGTCGTCGAGGTCAAGTCGAAGGCGTCGGGAGAAATCCTCGACATGAAGGTCGAGACCGGGCAGGTGGTCCAGCGGGGCACGCTGCTGGTGCGCATTGACCGGCGTACGCCGCGGAACCGGCTGAACCAGACCCAGGCGGATCTGGACGTGGCCAGGGCCCGGCTGGAGAACGCCCAATCCGTTCGCAAGCGCTCCGACGAGCTCTTCAAGACCCAATCGATCTCAACTGAGGAGCACGAGGCGGCCGTGCTGGCGGTGGCTAACGCGCGGGCCGCCGTCGTTGGCGCCCAGGTGGCGCTCGATAACGCTAAAATCCAGATGGAAGACACCGACGTCCTGGCGCCGATCACCGGAACTATCATCTCGAAGACCGTGGAGCGCGGCCAGGTGATTTCTTCGCCCACCAGCGACGTCGGGGGGGGGACGATTCTCCTCAAAATGGCCGACCTTAACCTGGTGCAGGTGCGCACGCTGGTAGACGAGACCGACATCGGCAAAATCCGGCCCGGGCTGCGCGCCACGGTTACCGTGGGCGCCTATCCGAACCAGCCCTTCGCCGGAGAGGTCGTCAAGATCGAGCCCCTCGCCGAGACGGTACAGAATGTGACCATGTTCGCGGTCCAGGTCCGGATCGAAAACCGGAACGGTCTGCTCAAGCCCGGCATGAACAGCGACGTTGAAATCCATATCGGCCAGCGCGACAGCGCGCTCGCCGTGCCCAACGCGGCGCTTCGCACCCAGCGCGACGTCGCCAGCGCCGCGCAGGTGCTTGGCATTCCGCCCGAGCGCCTGACCGGACTTCTGGAGGCCGCGGCAAAGAAGCGGGACTCGATGCGGACAATCCTCGCGGGTCAGAATACCCGCAGCGACAGCGCCAAGTCGGAATCGGTGGCGGCCAAGCCCGCGGGGAATACGATGACCACTCCGGACGGGCGCGTCATCCCGCTGCCCGATGGAGTGACCGAGGCCCAGGCACGCGAGCTGATGCGGAAGCGGTTCTCTGGCGGGCAGCTCTCCGCGGCCGAGAGCGCCACCATGCAGAGGATCATGCAGGGAATGCGCGGCAGCGGCGGTGGCGGAGGAATGGGTGGAGGCATGGGACGCCAGCGCCAGAGCGGCAGCGATTTCCAGTTCGGCGGCGACTACATCGTCTTCGTCCGCAGAAACGGTGAGCCGGCGCCGGTGTATATCCGCACCGGACTCACCGACCTCGACTACAGCGAAGTGGTCCGCGGCCTCACCGCCGCCGACTCCGTGCTGGTGCTTCCGAGCGCCAGCCTGGTGCAGCAGCAGGAACAGCAGAAGACCCGGATGACCCAGATGACCGGCGGCGGCGGATTGCCGGGTGTCAGCCAGCAGCCGGCGGCCCGCCCGACCACAACGGCGCCCGCGGGAGGCGCCCGGCCATGATGATCGGGGAGACGGTCCGGGTGGCGTTCCAGAGCATCCGGGACCACAAGATGCGGGCGCTCCTCACGATGCTCGGCATCATCATCGGCGTGGGCGCAGTCATTGCGGTCGTCGCCATCGGCACCGGCGCCCAACGCGCCATCGCGGCACGCATCGAGGCGCTGGGAGCCAATTTGCTGACGATCTACCCCGGCCAGTCGTTCATGGGAGGCCGGGCCAGCGACGTGCGGGTGAGCCTCACCACGAAGGACGCGGAGGCCCTGGCTGCGGATGCGAAGCTACTCTCGGCGGTGCAGCCGGAGATGCAGCGCTCGATGCAGGTCAAGTACGGTAATCGCAATTTCAACATCAACATTCTCGGCACCTCACCCAATTTCGTCGAGGTGCGGAATTTCAAGGTCACCTACGGCCGCATGTTCACCCCGGGCGACGACGGCGCACACCAGCGTTACGCCCTGCTGGGTTCAGCGGTGCCCGCCATGTTCAATGTCAATCCAGCCGCGCTGATCAATCAGACCATCCAGATCCGGGGTCAGCCCTTCGAAGTGATCGGAATACTGAGCGAGAAGGGATCGGCCGGCTCGTTTGAAAATCCCGACGAGCGCGTCGTCATCCCGCTCAGCACGGCGCGCTACCGGCTCTTCGGTTCCGACCGCCTGCGCACTATCGCGGTTCAGGTCAGGGAGGGAGTGTCGTTGGACGCCGGGATGGTGGATATCGAAGGCGTGCTCCGCCGGCAGCATAAGGTCCGCCCAGGAGGCGACAACGATTTTATGATCCGCAACCAGCAGGACATTCTCTCGACGCAGCAGGACACTGCCGAGAGCTTCAAGTTTCTCCTGGGAGGGATCGCGTTGGTGTCGCTGGTGGTTGGCGGGATCGGCATCATGAACATCATGCTCGTGTCGGTGACCGAACGAACCCGCGAGATCGGCATCCGGAAGGCCCTGGGCGCCAGCAAGGGCGTCGTCATGCTCCAGTTTCTCATCGAGGCGCTGGTGCTGTGTCTTCTAGGCGGCGCGCTCGGTGTGGTGTTCGGGGCCGGCGGCGCCATGCTGATGGCCAAGGTGGCGCACTGGAATACCTTCATCGCGCCGGCCTCGGTGGCCCTCGCTTTTGCGTTCAGCGCCGTCGTAGGCCTCACCTTCGGTCTCTGGCCCGCGTGGCGCGCGGCCACGCTGAATACCATCGACGCGCTGAGGTACGAGTAGCTCTCTTGCCTCGGAGCATCATCCTCGGCACCGGGCGCGCCGTGCCCCCGCGACTCGTCACCAACAATGACCTCGCGAAGCTCATGGACACCTCGGACGAATGGATACGGGTCCGGACCGGCATCCAGGAGCGGCACTGGATCAACGAGGGCGATTCCGGCGTTGAACTGGGCAAGGCCGCGGCCACCCAGGCGCTCGAGATGGCGGGGGAGCCCGCCTCCGTCGTCGACGCCATCATCTACGCCACCTCGACGCCCGACCATTTCGCTCCGGGTAACGGCGTTTTTCTGCAGCGCGAGCTCGGCCTCTCCACTATTCCCGCTATCGACATCCGAATGCAGTGCGCCGGTTTCGTCTTCGCCCTCTCGGTTGCGGACGCCTATATCCGGACCGGCTCCTTTCGCCGAGTGCTGGTGGTCGGACAGGAGATTCAGTCGACCCGGATGGAGCTCTCTTCCGCGGGCCGCAACACCGCGGTGATTTTTGCGGATGGGGCCGGCGCGGTGCTGCTCGGCCCCACCGAGGAGGAAGGCCGGGGTATCGCTGCCTTCGACCTCCACAGCCAGGGGGAGAACGCCGAAAAGCTCTGGGCCGAGGGCCCGAGTGCGATGGTCCGGCTGGAAAAGTGGCCCGAAGAGATCGCCGCACGACGGTTCTGGCTTCAAATGGATGGTCGCGAGGTGTACCGGCACGCCGTGGTCCGGATGCCGGAGTCGGTCCGGACGGCTCTGGAGCTGGCTGGCGAGCGAGTCGAGCAGATCACACTCCTTATCCCGCATCAGGCCAATCTCAGGATTTCGGAGGCGGTGCAGAAGGAGCTCGGCCTCGCCGACCACCAGACCTACAACAACATCCAGCGCTTCGGAAACACCACGGCGGCCACCATCCCCATCGCACTGGATGAATGCGTCCGTGCCGGGCGGGTAGCCAAGGGGGACCTGGTGGTCCTGAGCGCGTTCGGATCAGGCTTTGTGTGGGGCAGCTGCGCCCTCCGCTGGTAAAGTGGGTGTCTGAAACCTCCCGGGGTGGTGTTTCGTAATGAAACACGATATACTCGTACCAGGAGGCTGTCCATGGTCGGCACTCTTTTAGGCATCGCTTCAATCATCGTCGCCGCCGCGGCCGGCTTTCTCTCATTCGGCTTCGCACGCGGCTTCGTTCGCCGTCGTCTCCGCTTCGTGGACGCGGTCCGTTCGCCCGGCGTACCCGTGCTGGCTGCGGTGGTCGCCGGGTTGTTGGTGTTGCCGTTGACCCTGCTCCCCCTGGTCACGGGGCTGACCGCGGCGCTCGCCGGGCTCGGTGCCGGGCTCGGAACCAGGAGTGGAGTGAAAGCGCTTCAGCGCGGCGATGTTGTGGTGCGGTGACCGGTCACCGGTCACCACGCTTACTTTGTTCCATGCCCGCCCTCACCTGCACCCGCTGCCTCCAGACCCGTGATTCACAGGCGTTCCAGCCGTTCCGGAACGAGCTGGGCGCGAGAGTCTTTCGCGACATCTGTGCGGTCTGCTGGGCGGAGTGGCTCC
>JANNGX010000095.1:0-11766 GCA_031404115.1 Gemmatimonadales bacterium
GAGGAGGCCGACCTCCCTCAGCGGGTAGTCACGCTGAGGCCATATCTTCGTGAGATCGAACGGGTTGATCGGGGCGGCCTCGGCCTCCGCTTCCGTCATGACCTGAATGCACACCCGCCACCGGGGAAAGTCGCCGTCGACAATCGCGCCGAAGAGGTCCCGGGTGGCGTGATCGGGGTCTACCCCGGCCATCTCGATCGCCTGCTCCCGGGTAAAGCACTCGATGCCCTGCAGGGTCTTGAGGTGGAACTTCACCCAGACCCGCTCGCCCGCCCGGTCGATCAGACTGTAGGTGTGGCTTCCGAACCCGTGCATGTGCCGGTAGCTCCGTGGGGTGCCCCGGTCGCTGAAGAGAATGGTGACCTGGTGCAACGATTCCGGGCTGAGCGACCAGAAGTCCCACATCATTGTGGGCGACTTGAGATTGGTGGCCGGGTCCCGCTTCTGAGTATGGATGAAGTCGCCGAACTTGAGCGGATCCCGGATAAAGAAGACCGGCGTGTTGTTGCCCACCAGGTCCCAGACGCCATCCTCGGTGTACAGCTTGACCGCGAACCCGCGGGGATCGCGGTCCGCGTCCGCCGAGCCCTTCTCGCCACCCACCGTCGAGAATCGGAGGAACACCTCGGTGGTCTTCCCGATCGAGGCAAACACCCTGGCCTTGGTGAGTCGGGTGATGTCGGCTGTAACCCGGAAGCTGCCGTAGGCCCCGGCCCCCTTCGCGTGGACCACCCGCTCCGGAATTCGCTCCCGATTGAAGTGGGCCATCTTCTCGATGAGATGGAAGTCCTGCATCAGGAGCGGCCCGCGCGGACCGGCCGTGAGCGAGTTCTGGTCGTCCGCGACGGGCGCACCCACATCGCTGGTAAGGATTCGGCGCTCGGGCATCTCTCTCCTTCGTTGGGCCGTTGTGTAGTGGTCCAAGTTGCCATTTGATGATCCATAGAGCAAATTGATTGATCAGATGGACTATATAGTGTCAGCCTATACATAAGTATCATGAACCTTCGCGATCTCGAGTACGTCGTTGCCCTGGCCGAGACCGGACGGTTCGTCGCGGCCGCCGCCAAGTGCCACGTCAGCCAACCGACCCTCAGCAGCCAAGTCGCGAAGTTGGAGGCGGAATTGGGGGTGTCGCTCTTTGAGCGGAGCCGCCGGGGCGTCATTCCGAGCGAGGTGGGGCGGGAGATCGTCGAGCGGGCGCGCACCGTGCTGCAACAGACCCGTGAGCTCACCGAGCGCGCGCGGGGCGCGCGTGGCCTCCTCGGCGCGAGGCTCCGGCTGGGGGTGATCCCCACGGCTGGCCCGTATCTGCTGCCCCACGTCCTGCCGGTGCTCCGCGGCGAGTATCCCGGATTGGAGATCTACATCCGGGAAGCGCTGACCGATCAGTTGATGGAGCAACTCCGGGCCGCGGAGCTGGACGTGGTGGTAGCTTCCCCGCCGCTCGGGCTCGATGGACTGGAGCACCAGCCGCTGGTCCAGGAGGAGTTCGTGGCCGCCGTCCCCCTGAACCATCCGCTGGCCCGCCAGTCAGCGGTGCGGCCCGCCGATTTCGAGCATCAGCGAATGCTGCTGCTCGAGGAGGGCCATTGCATGCGCAATCAGACCATCGCCCTCTGCGAGTGGTCCAAGGCGCATTCGGAGGTGACGGTCCAGGCCACCAGTGTCGAGGGCCTGCGCCAGATGGTGAGCCTCGGCATGGGCTGCACCTTTCTGCCGAAGCTCGCCTCCATCGGCCCCTTTGCCGCGGCGGCCCCGACGGCCATCAGACCCTTCCGCGAGTCCCCTCCGAGCCGGACGTTGATTCTCATCTGGCGCCGGAGTCATCCCCGCGCCGCCGGTCTCCGCGAGCTCGGACAGCGGCTCGGCGCGGCCCTCGCGGGGGCAGCGGAGGAGCGGTCCCGTCGCGAGCCCCGGTCGGCTCAGCCCGCCGGGAGTACGGCCTCAACATCACGTAGACCACGACCCCCGTGACCGAGACGTACATCCAGGTGAGCAGGGTGACCCTGCCCATCAGGCGGTGGCGCGGATGGGCCTCCCGACGGGCGGCCAGGAGGGTCAGCGCCAGCAGGACGGGGACCAGCATCGCCAGCAGCGTGTGGGACGCCAGGATGGTGAGATACACGAGGCGCGCCGCGCCCCCGGCCCCGAATCGAACCTGCCCGACCACGGCATGGTACGTGACGTACCCGGCGAGAAACAGCGCGGAGCAGGACAGGGCCGAGCGCCACCCGGCTCATCGCGCGCGACACGGTGGAGGAGAAGGTGCTGGCCTTGCAGGGCGCGAAACGGAAGCTGGCCGAGGCGATCATCTCCGAGGACAACAGTGTGATCGCCCGGATCGACCGGAAGGATCTCGAGTTGCTTCTGTCGTAGGCCGGTCGGGCCGATGGTGCGGGCGAGTTACCGCCCTCACCGAGATCGCGCCGGACGTGCCGTCACCTCGGGCCGGCCCCGACCGAAGGCGGCCGCGTCAGAATGCCCCGGAGGGCCACTTGCCCCTTGCGCGTGGCGTCAATGCTCAGCCCGAGGATCCGCCCGGCCTCACCCGGCGCATGGAACCCCATCGAGTTCTCGGCCTCGACGAAGTCCGCGTAGAACTGGGCCCGCCGCTGCCAGCCGCGCGCCTGGGCCACTCCCGGGGCCGTGCTGTCGGTCCGGACCGCCGCCTCGATATCGGCGAGCAGCGCCATCAGCGCGTCGAGCGCCACGTTCCGGAGCTGGTAGGTCCGGTCCTG
Organism: Gemmatimonadales bacterium; assembly: GCA_031404115.1. GTDB lineage: Bacteria > Gemmatimonadota > Gemmatimonadetes > Gemmatimonadales > GWC2-71-9 > JABFSM01. Next base: position 2,742 of record JANNGX010000095.1, read on the forward strand.
GATCTCCTCCACCCGGGCCTTGAGCTCGGCCTCCGAGGCCCGGTGGCAGGTCTGGCAGGCCCGGTTGATGTTGAGCATCGGGCTCTGGACGTGGTGATCGCTCACCTTCAGCGCCCCCACCCGCTTGTACGGCATGTGGCAGTCGGCGCAGGTCACGCCGCTCCGGGCGTGGACTCCCTTGGACCAGAGCTCGAACTCCGGGTGCTGCACCTTGAGGGCAGCCGCGCCGGTGCGCTGGTGGGTCCAGTCCCGGTGACCGACCCCGTCGTAGTAGGCCAGCATGCTGTCCGCCGTGAGCCCCCGCGCCCACGGGAAGGTCAGCCGCTTTTCGGCGCCCTTGAAGTAGTACTCCACGTGGCACTGGCCGCAGACGAAACTCCGCATCTCCTGGCGCGTCGCCATCGTCCGCACGTCGTAGTCCGGGATGCCCTGCGATGCCTTGAGGGCCCGAATCCCCTCGATGAACGCCGGCCGGGTGATCCGGAGCGCCAGAGTGGTCGCGTCGTGGCAGTCCACGCAGGCGATCGGGTGGCTCACCCACGCCGCCGCCGAATCGTACGGCATGCGGTTGAGCCGCTCGAACCCCGCGAACAGGTCACCTTCGCCGGCTCGAAGGAACGGCCGGTAGATCGAGGCGTGGCAGTTAAGGCAGCCCCCGGGCTGCCGGGCGACCCGCTGCCGTCCGGTCAGCTGCTGGTCGATCAGCATGTAGGCGTGGCCGCGCTCCTCCCGGAAGTCGGCCGCGAAGGCGTAGCCGGCCCACAGGTCCCGGAGCCGGGGGTCCTGCTCCAGCCGGGACTGGGCCACCACCGAGCGCGGGTCGGCGGCGGTCGGGGTCACCGGCACGCCCTCGCTGCCGCCATACCGGGTCCGGACCTGGTCGGTGGTTTTGAGGTAGTCGTCGTACTGGTGGGGGAAGTTCTGGCCCCAGACGGCGGGGTCTTCGGTGGTATCGGCCAGGGCCACCACCCGGTAGAACGGATTGCGCGCCTCCTGCCGCCGCTCGAAGATATTGGTCAAGAGTGCCGCAATGGCCAGCACGGCCACCGCCGACAGCGCGGCAATCAGGAACAGCCGGTTGCGTTTGGTCGAGGCGGTCATGCGCTTCTCCAGAAAGGATTCAGCTCAGCGGGTCCAGTGTCCCACCGAGGCGTGACAGCGGATACAGGAATCCTGGTCAGGGGCGGCGGCCCCGCCCGGATCGATGGCGTCCACCACCTCGGCGTGGCAGGAGCGGCAGGTGGCTTCGGTTACCGCCCGGCTGGCCGGGGAGATCCGGATCGGCACCGGGAAGCCGCCGAAGGTAAAGTAGGCGCTGTGCAGGAAGCCGTTGCGCGCCTTGGTGACGGCCTTGCCCAGGGGCGTGTGCGGCGTGTGGCAGTCGTTGCAGGTGGCCACCGCGCGATGACTCGACTTGACCCACCCGTCATACTGCTCACGCATCACATGGCAGTTGGCGCAGGCCGACGGGTCATCGGTCAGGTAGGACCCGCCCTTGGCGTAGGCAAAGGTGAACGCCCCCAGCCCTCCCGCCGCCCCGAGCAGCACGGCGGCCACCACCAGGAGCAGGTGAGTGGGCCTCACCAGCGGTACTCGAGCTCGAGATAGCCGAACCACCCGCCGGGGCCGGCCGGATAGATGTTCTCGATCACCGGCCCGGCGGCGACGTGGCTACCGTACGCTGCGACCGTCCACCGCCGGGCCACTTGCACGTCCGCGCTCAGGTCCACCATGGTGGCCAGGGTCCGGCCGCCGTTGGCGGGCCGGATGGCATAACCGAAATCGTCCCTGGCGAACGCGCCGCCGCCGGCGTACCAGCCGTCCTGACGGTCCGAGAGCCGAAGCCAGCAGAAGTCGCTCCGGAGCGTGGTGCGGCGTCCCGGACGGAGGATCAGGCTGGCAGAGATGTCTTCCAGGTTCATCAGGTTTCAGAACGGGAAGCGGGCGTAGACCCTGGTGGTCGGGAGAATCTGAAAGAAGGTGCGGTGGGTCTCGTCGGTGGCCGCGTCATCGCCGCTGCTCCGGAAGTAGCCCGCCCGGAACCAGGGACGCAACCGCGCCAGCACTTCCGGCTGCCAACCCAGCTCCGCCGCACCGGCCAGCGCCGCATGGTTCTGCCGGCCCCAGTCGCCGAACTGCCAGGCACCCCACACCGTCAGGTCGAACGGTCCGGCTCCGGTCGGGACAAGCTGGAGATAGTGCCCACCGAGGGTGCCGATGGCGATCGGCTGCTGGTCGGCCTGCCGGACCGCCAACGGGCGGTTGTCAGCCGGGGCCAGCCCGCGGCCGTCGCGGTAGTAGATCCCGAACACCCGGAACTCACCGCGCTCCGCCCCCCACGGTCCAGGCAGGGGGACCGAGCCATAGCCCAGCCTGACGCCCTTCACCTGACCCCACCCGTCGACGGAGAAGCTGCTGTTCGAGGCCCAGCCGGGCGGTGGCGCCGAAGAAGGTGTATTGGCCACCCGGCGCATCGCCAAACCAGTTCATCGTCTCGCTCCGGATCCGGAGCGACGCCAGCGGGGTGATGGCCCCGGGACCCTTCTCCTGCGCATGCCCGACGGCTGCCGTCGCCGCCAGGAGCAGGAAGGGACCGAGAGGGACGAAGCCGGCACGGCCAATCATGGAAGTCCTCCTTCGGTTGGGCCCCGGCTACGGGCAGTGACCGGCCCCCATGGTACCCCCGACCTGACGGAATCTTCAGACTGTCTTCAGACTTGTTGCCAGCACCCGGTACGAACTTACTGAATTGCTCGCCAGGCTGGTTCTCGCCTCTATCCGGAGCGTCCTGATGCCCTCTACCACCCAAGGCCGGCGCGCGGTTTGTGGGTAGACGCCGTCTCGTGTCGATTCTCCAGACCATCCGCGGGTTGGTCCTGGCCACTCGGGCCATGACCCGGGACCTCCCGGTGGCCAAGCCCGCCGCCGATCCGCTGGCCCAGTTCCGCGACTGGTACGACGAGGCGGTCCGAATCGGGATCTTCCTCCCCGAGGCGATGGCCTTGGCCACGGCCACGCCCGACGGGTTCCCCTCGGTCCGGTTCGTTCTGTTCAAGGATCTCTCGGCCGAGGGGTTCTCCTTCTACACCAATACCGAGAGCCGCAAGGCGCGGGAGCTGGCCAAGAATTCCCGCGTCGCCCTGGCGTTCCACTGGAGCCTGTTCCAGCGCCAAGTCCGGATCGAGGGAGCGGTGACGCCGCTCCCGGCCGGCGAGGTCGAGGCCTACTTCCGGACCCGTCGGCGAGGCAGCCGAGTCGGCGCGTGGGCCTCGCGCCAGAGTGAACCGATCGGCAGCCGCGAAGCGCTCATGGCCGCAGTCCGGGAAATGGACCAGCGGTTCCCCGGCGACGATATCCCGGTCCCGCCCCATTGGGGCGGGTATCGGGTGCGGCCCGAACGGATCGAGTTCTGGCAAGGCCGGTTCGACCGCCTGCACGATCGCTTCCGCTATACCCGAGCCGGTAACGAGTGGCAGGTCGAGCGACTGCAGCCGTGATCCGTTCGGAGCGCGGCGGCCCCCCCCGGACCTGGCGCCCCCGCTGATAGCTGCTTCTATGGGCCTGCGAGGACTTGAACCTCGGACCTCACGCTTATCAGGCGTGAGGTCCATATAGTGGACGCGGGGCCGGGCTACGGCTCGGTCCCCCTGCCGGGACCATGGGGGTTGAGCGCGGGTCGTGGATGGCCAGCACCAGGCCAATTCACTGACCTTTGATGAGGGATGGCTTGGCGATCTGCTCCATCAGATCGTTGTCCCATTGGCCTTCGACCTTGACATGGGCGGCCGCTCCGAGCAACACCGCCTCGATCAGGTTGTGGTTGAGATATACGTACAGGCCCGGCTGTCGAAACTGATATAACATGGCCGACGCCGACCCACCCTCCACCAGCCAGGTCTCGAGATTCGTCGCGGGGCGATCGCTGAACGAGCCGCCCCTCCATTGAAGATCGGCGTGTCCGCCGATCAAATGCGGCCGGGTGTCGCGGTTGGCCTGCGAGTGGATGAACAGCACTCGCTCGCCCTGCTTCGCCGTCAGCGCTTTGTCCCCGGTCAGGGCCCCGACAGCTCCGTTGAACACGACGTGAGTCGGCGTGAGGGTCTTCATGACCTCGATCATGTCGGCCATGCCGGCCCCCGGTTGCGGGTACTGCCGGTACGCGCCCATTCGGTCGCGAGGAAGGTAGAAATCCTGCTCGCCGATGTAGTAGGCCCGGTCGTAGCGAACCGGCCTCCCGTCGGCGTCCTTCAGGCCATCCCGGGGGAGGATCATGATGGCGCCGTTCATCCCGGACACGACGTGAAAGGGGATCATCGGGCCGCCGGGCGCGCAGTGATAGACGAAGACGCCGGACTTGGTGGCCTTGAAGCGAAGCACGACCTGCTGGCCCGGTGCCACGTGAGTCAATTCGGCGCCGCCCAACGCTCCGGTCGCCGCGTGGAAGTCGATATTGTGAATGAGGGTATTCGACGCCGGATTCACCAGTGTCAGCTCGACATAGTCGTTTTGATGGGCGACGATCAGCGGGCCGGACACCGTTCCGTTGAATCCCATTTGCCAGTCCTTTGCGCCAGGGCCGATCTCGACGAGCTTCTCCTCGATCACCATCCGCACTTCGATGATTCTGGGTGGCCCTTGCACGGCCTGGTCGTGCGCCGGAAGGAAGGGCGGCGGCACCAGTGTCTGGGTTACCCGCACGGCCTAACCGGGGCCCGCGGTCTCGGGCGCTTGGCCGACTGGCAGCCCGCCGAGAGGGCCATCAGGGAAATCGCTACCAGCGGGTTACGCATGTTGGTTTCCTTTCTGAGCGAGAAAACTGCCGGCCCGCGGGCTGGTGTCCTAGCACAAGTCCATCCGCACCGGCTCGAAACGCGCCTGGAAGAACCGCAGCACCTTCGGCTCGTACGTGAAACGCAGTCCGTGCACCAGCTCGCGCTGGTCGAAGACTTCCTCCACGCTCTCGGTGACGACATCCATGTGCGCCTGCGTATACACCCGGCGCGGGATCGTGAGGCGCACCAGCTCGAGGGAAGGATACCGGTTGTCCCCGGTGTTCGGGTCGCGCCCCGCCGAGACGGTGCCGCGCTCCATCGCGCGCACCCCCGATTCGAGGTAGAGCGCGGCAGCGAGCGCCTGTGCCGGCAACTGCTCGCGCGGGAGGTGCGCTAGGATCGCCGCCGCATCGAGGAACACCGCGTGGCCGCCGAGGGGGCGGACCACCGGCACGCCGGCATCGATGAGCCGCTGCCCGAGGTAGTGGACCTGCCCGATGCGGCTCCGGATGTGGTCTTCCTCGACCGACTCCCGAATGCCGATCGCCATCGCCTCCATGTCGCGCCCCGCGAGCCCGCCGTAGGTGTGCAGCCCCTCGTATACGACCACGAGCCCGCGCGCCTCCTGGGCGAGCGACTCCTCTCGAAGGCCCAGCCATCCGCCGACATTCACCAGCGAGTCCTTCTTGCCCGACATCGTGGCCCCGTCGGCGCACTCGCACGTCATCCGGAGAATCGCCGCCACCGAGTGGCCGCGCATGCCGGGCTCGCGCTGCTGGATGAACCAGGCGTTCTCGACGGCGCGGGTGGCGTCGAGGATCACGCGAATGTTCCGGGCGCGGCAGTAGTCGGCCACTCGGCGCAGGTTGGAGAGCTGTATCGGCTGGCCGCCGGCCAGGTTCACCGTGGCCGCGACCGAGATGTAGGGCACTCGCTCGGCGCCGACCTCGCGCACCAGCGCGTCGAGCTTCTCCAGGTCCACGTCGCCCTTGAACGGGTGCTCGGACGCCGGGTCGTGAGCCTCGTCAATGATGACGTCATGGAATGCCGCGCCGGCGAGCTCCTGGTGGACCCGCGTCGTCGTGAAGTACATGTTGCCGGGCACATGGTCCCCCGGCGTGATGAGGATCTTCGACAGCAGGTGCTCGGCCCCGCGCCCCTGGTGCGTGGGAATGAGGTGCGGGAAGCCATAGCACTCGCGCACCGCGTCTTCGAGCGCGTAGTAGTTGCGCGACCCGGCGTAGGCCTCGTCGCCCCTCATGAGGCCCGCCCACTGGCGGTCCGACATCGCGTTGGTGCCGGAGTCGGTGAGGAGGTCGATGTATACGTCCGCGGAACGGAGCAGGAAGGTGTTGTAGCCGGCCTCGCGGATGTGCGCGTCGCGTTCGGCCGCGGTGTTCATCCGGATCGGCTCGACGACCTTGATCTTCCAGGGCTCGGCCCAACTGCGATGGCGCGTCACGGTGGTTGTCCTAGCGGGCCAGGGGTTCGAACTTCGCGGTGAAGTGCCGGAGCGCCGGCGGCTGCTCCACGATTCGAACACCGCGAATGTCCTTCGCGATCGTGTTGACGTGCAGCAGCACCTCGGCCACGTAGTCCATGTGGCTCTGCGTGTACACCCGGCGCGGGAAGGCGAGGCGCACGAGCTCCAGATCGGCCGCCCGCTCGCTGCCGTCGGGCTGCCGCCCGAACATCACCGAGCCGATTTCGCAGGCGCGGATGCCTGCCTCGACGTACAGCACGACGGAGAGCGCCCACCCCGGGTACTGGTGCGGCGGGATGTGGGGAAGCCAGCTCCTGGCGTCGAGGTAGAGCGCATGACCGCCGGCGGGACGCACGATCGGAATCCCGGCGGCGATTATCTTCTCGGCGAGGTATTCCACCGAGCGGATACGGTAGTGCAGATAAGCGGGATCGAGCGCCTCGTACAGTCCGACGGCGATCGCCTCGAGGTCGTAGCCCGCCAGCCCGCCGTAGGTGGGGAATCCCTCGGTGAGGATGAGGGAGTTGCGGCAGGTGGCAGCGAGGGCATCGTCGTTCATCGCGAGGAAGCCCCCGATGTTGGCCATGCCGTCCTTCTTCGCGCTCATGGTACAGCCGTCGGCGAGGAGGAACATCTCCTGCGCGATCTCCAGCGGCGACGTGTCGGCGTACCCCGGCTCGCGCGTCTTGATGAACCATGCGTTCTCGGCGAAGCGGCAGGCGTCGATGAAGAGAGGGACACCGTGCGCGCGACAGAGGGCCGAAGTGCGGCGGATGTTCTCCATGCTCACCGGCTGCCCGCCTTCGGAGTTGTTGGTGACGGTGATCATCACCAGGGGCACGTTGCCGGCGTTCTCGCCCAGCACCCGCTCGAGCGCGGCGACGTCCATGTTCCCCTTGAAGGGATGGATGGTCTGCGGCTCGCGCCCTTCGGCGATCGGCAGGTTGAGGGCCACGGCGCCGCAATGCTCGACGTTCGCCCGCGTGGTATCGAAATGCGTGTTGTTGGGGACGATCGCGCTGGGCGTGAGCAGCGCGCGCGCGAGGATGTGCTCGGCCGCGCGCCCCTGGTGCGTGGGGATCACGTGGCGGAAGCCGGTGATCTCCGCCACTGACGCGACGAAGGCATGAAAGGAGCGGCCGCCGGCGTAGGACTCGTCGCCCTTCATCATGCCGGCCCACTGGTACACCGACATCGCGCCGGTTCCCGAGTCGGTGAGGAGATCGATGAGCACGTCTTCGGCGTCGAGCTGGAAGACGTTGTAGTGGGCCGCGCGGATGGCCGCGGCACGGTGGGCCTCGGTGGTCTGGCGGATCGGCTCGACCGTCTTGATGCGAAACGGCTCGATGATCGTCTTGAACTTCATGGGCGGCTCGGCGTGGGGGGGAGGGGCGTCATGTCGGCCTGATGCGCCGCCACCAGCACCGCGGTGAGCACCGCGAGGCCGGTGACCTGGTGCAGCACCCCCAGCGCGATCGGTACCCTCCACAGCAGCGTTGCGACGCCGAGTCCTACTTGTAGCACCACGGTGAGCCCCGCGGCAAGGGTGGCGCGGCGGAGCGGAGCGGGTACCTCGGGCCGGCGGCCGGCCGCGGCGAGTGCCAGCAGCAACGTGGCGGTGCCCAGGGCCAGCACCCGATGATGGAACTGCGCCGCTGCGGGGTTCTCGAAGGCATTGCGCCACCCCAGTCCGGGGAGGACGTATCCCGGGGGAACGATGCGGCCGCCCATGAGGGGAAAGGTGTTGTACACCTTGCCGGCGTCGAGGCCGGCGACGAACCCGCCCGAAAGCAGGGTGACGATCGTCAGGCCCGCCGCCGCAAGCACGCCGATGCGCAGGAAGCGCGAGGTCCGTCCGGGGCCGGACCGAAGCGGCCCCAGCTCCAGCGCGGTCCACACGCAGACGGCGTAGATGGCCAGCGCCATGCCGAGGTGGGCCGTGAGCCGGTAAGGGCTGACGTCCAGCCGAACCTCCAATCCGCTCTTCACCATGTACCAGCCCAGCGCGCCCTGCGCCGCCGCGAGCACCGGCAGGAGGAGCAGCCTTCCGCGGTGGGCGGGCCGGAGGTGGCCTCGCGCCAGCAACACGAAGTAGGGTACCGCCAGCACCAACCCGACGAGGCGGGCGAGCAGGCGGTGCACCCACTCCCACCAGAAAAGGGCCTGAAACTGGCTCAGCGTGATTCCGCGGTGGACCGTCCGGGCCTCGGGAATTTCCAGGTAGCGCTGGTACGCCTGGTTCCATTCGGCGCCGGAGAGCGGCGGCAGGATGCCCGACACCGGCCGCCACTCGGTGATGGAGAGTCCGCTCTCGGTGAGCCGGGTTATGCCGCCGATCGCCACGGCGAGCACCACCGCGGCGGCGGACGCGATCAGCCAGCGCCGTACCCGGAGGTCCGATGTGGCACTCACCTCCGGAGCGCCTCGGCGTGCAACTCGAGGGTTCTGCGCTCGGCGTTGAAGGTGACGAGGGCCACCTGTCGCGGCGGGAACGCAAACGCTGTGTCGAGCACCAGGCTGGGCGGGATGGCCGCGCGGGCCCGCCGCGCCCTTTCCGTGGCCTCCCGCTGGGCGCGCCCGGCATAGAGACCGGTATCGGCATCGGGCACCACCGCCTCGACGAACGCCGCCGCATCGTTGTCGGTCTTTTCCCGGCGGGTCAGCGTCACCCGGACCCGATGCCGGCCGGGGGGAACGGGGTAATCCCGGAGCAGGTAGAGGGGCCGGTCATGCCGCAGCCCCGCGCCGTGGATCACCGTCTCCCCGATCG
>JANNGX010000096.1:0-7171 GCA_031404115.1 Gemmatimonadales bacterium
ACTCATTCTTGCCACACCCGTGGCCATCATCGGCGGTATCAACCGGGCCGCGCGGCGCCAGATCATCGTGCGCCACGGCGGCGCCCTCGAGGCGCTCGCGGCGGTCGACGTGGCGGTATTCGACAAGACGGGTACGCTGACAGTGGGACGGCCCGAGGTCGCCAGCGTCCGGACGCTTGAGCCGATCTCGGAAACCGAGTTGCTCCGGCTCGCCGGCGCGGTCGAGCAGGGATCGGGGCATCTGCTGGCGCGGACGCTGGTGGACTCGGCGCACGCCCGCGGCATAGTTCTACCGGCCGCGACCGAGGTCAGCGAGGCCAGCGGCCGCGGTGTGTCCGGGAGTGTGGCTGGCCGGCGGGTCGCGGTGGGGGCGTTGTCGTACATCGGGGAAATCGCGCCTGCGGCAGCGGAATCGCTGGCCCGGCTGCATGACGGAACCGCCGCGCTGCGCGCCTATGTCGCGGTGGACGGGCGCGGCGCCGGGAGTGTCACCTATGCCGATCGGGTCCGGCCGGAGGCGGTCGGCGTGCTGGCCCGGCTCCGCGAGCTCGGCTTCGCGCGCGTCCTGCTCCTCTCGGGAGACAGCGCCGCCAACGTGGCGTCGGTGGCGGGGGCGGTGGGAATCACCGAGTTTGCCGGGGACCTGCTCCCCCAGGACAAGGTGCACCGTGTGACGACACTCGGGGCGGGGGTGAGGAAGGTCCTGATGGTGGGCGACGGGACCAATGATGCGCCGGCGCTCTCCAGTGCGGCAGTCGGACTGGCGCTGGCCGCCCACGGAGGCGGCATCGCGGCCGAGGCGGCGGATGTGGTCCTGCTGGCCGATGACCTCGAGCGGGTGCCCGAAGCGGTCGAGATCGGTCGAAGGACCATGAAAATCGCCCGGCAGAGCATTCTGGCCGGTCTTGGACTGAGCGCCGCTGCCATGGTGGTGGCGGCGGCGGGGTTCCTGCCGCCGGCCGCCGGCGCACTCCTGCAGGAGGGGATCGATGTAGCGGTGATTCTAAACGCCTTGCGCGCGGCCGGGGGGAACCGAACGACCAGGGGCCCCAAAGGAGAGCAGGTCGGTAAGCCGGTATCCATCTACCGACCTTCCGACCAGCCGATCCCCCCCCGCTCCCACTTGCAGACCAGCGATTTGCCCCGGACCCAGGCATGAATCCACTCTGACATCCCGATCACCGACTATATCGCTCCCGTTGACCACGCGGAGCTACCCTCCCCACCATGAAGAACGGTTGGCGGCTCTTTCATGGCTGCTTCATTGGTGCTTGCGCATCTTGCGAACCGGCTGGTGCTCTAGGTGCTGCACCAGCCGAGCAGACCCACGGCAAGCCGAGAGGCAGGAGGACACGATGTTGAACAACATGGAGCTGCAGAAGAAGGTGCTGGAGGCGCTGGATTGGGAGCCGAGCCTGGATGCCACGCGCATCGGCGTCGCGGTGACCGGAGGGGTCGTGACACTCACCGGCCAGATACCGAGCTATGCGGATCGGTTCTCGGCGGAACGGGTTGTCAAGCAGATCGCCGGCGTGAAGGGCCTGGCGAATGATCTCGAGGTCCGGCTTCCCGGCGACGCCCACCGCACGGATACCGACCTCGCCTTCGCGGCGGTGCGGGCGCTCGAGTGGGATGTTCAGGTTCCCCACCAGCGGATCAAGCTGAGCGCGGCCGGCGGCTGGATCACGCTGGAAGGCCAGGTGGAGTGGCAGTTCCAGCGTGCGGCGGCGGAGCGCGCGGTACGCCACCTGCTCGGCGTACGAGGGGTGACCAATCAGATCACCCTCACGGTCAGGGTCACCCCGGGGGATCTCAAGACTCGGATCGAAGCCGCGCTCAAGCGGACTGCCGAACTGGAAGCGCGCAAGATCCGGGTCGAGACCCGGGGCGGAACCGTCGTGCTGGAGGGCACCGTCCACAGCTGGGCCGAGCGCGATGAGGCCGAGCGGGCCGTCTGGACCGCGCCTGGCGTCGTCGCGGTGGAAGATTACTTGGCCGTCACCGTCTGACGAAGCAACGTCTTCGCGGCGGTCGGCGCCGCCACGAAGACGGCTCCCTTTTCCAGGAGACTCAATGCCCAAGGTAGCGGACGTCATGACCAAAGACGTTGTCACCGTGCGCGGCGACGCGACGCTCGCCGAGGCATTGACTTGCCTGGCCACGCAGCACATCTCCGGCGCCGCGGTGATCAATCGAAGGCAGCGGCTGGTGGGCGTGGTCTCACGATCCGACATCATGGAGGCTGAAGCCGAGGTCAATGAGCCGGACGCCCACGGGCGGTTGCTCGCTGAGACGTTGGTGACCGAGGTCATGACCTCACCGGCGCTGACCATCGGCCCCGAAGCGGAGCTGCGGGAGGCCGCGCTGGCCATGGAGTACGGCGATGTCCATCGGCTCTTCGTGGAGGATGAAGGGAAGTTGGTCGGCGTGGTCTCGCGCAGCGATGTGAGCCGGGCGCTGGCGAACGGGAAGGTGTGAGGGAGCAGGATGACACGGAACAGTGGGACCGTCGACCGCATCATCCGGCTTGTCGTCGGCATCCTCATTCTCGGCCTCTACGGGGCCCTCCAGCCGCCAGGTCGCTACCTGACATTGCTGGGCTTGATCCCGCTCGGCACCGGCCTGACCGGGACCTGTCCGCTCTACTCGATGCTCGGGATTTCAACGGTACGGAAGGCGGAGGGGTGACTGTTGCCGGTTCCGCTCACGAAACCGGCCGCTCGGGGCGCATGACCAGCACTGGTTTCGTCGCGCCCCGGATCACCTTGTCGGCCACGCTCCCGAGCAGAAGCCGCTGCATGCCGCTGTAGCCGTGGGTTGTCATGGCGATCAGGTCGAACTGGTCCTCCTCCAGTGCATCGAGCAGCCCACTGGCCGCGCCGGCACCGATGATGGCCCTGGTCGCCACGTTCAGTCCGGATTTGCGAACCCGGACAGCGGTCCGGTCGAGCCGCTCCTGCGCGGCGACCCGCGAAGCCTCCAGTAATTCCGCACCCTGCTGTAGGGGGACGGGCATTGCGGACTGCTCAATCTCGAGTACTACCTCGGAGATGTGCGCCAGGGTCAGCGAGGCCCCGGTCATCCTGGCCAGCGCGATGACGGGCTCCAGTATGGCCTCGGCGTTCCTCGAGAGGTCGAGCGCCACGAGAATGCCCCGCAGCGGCGACATGCAAGGCCACTTGCCCCTGCATTCGAGGTGCACCAGAAGGATCGGAACAGCCAGGTGCCGGACCACATAGTCGGCCACGCTGCCCAGCCAGATCCGTCCGAAGGTGCCGCGTCCGTGCGTGGCCATGACCACGAGATCGGCGCCGATGCGACCGGCTTCTTCGCAGATGGCTGGCCCGGCGGCCCCGTCGACCTCATGCAATCCTACATCCTCTCCGCTTACCGCGGAGAGGTCCGCCGCGGCCGTAGCAAGATAGGAGTGCTCACGGTCACGCAGCTCAGACTCGAGCTCCAGGGAAGGGTACGCCAGGTTATTCATCCCCAAGACCGCCACAACCGGCTCGTGGATCAGCACCAGGTGAAGCTTTGCGCCGGCGTCCCTCACGAGGCGCACCGCAACGGGAAGCGCGGCTTCCGCCAACCGGGATCCATCGAGCGGAACGAGTACTGTACGGAACATGGCTTCCTCCAGAGGGAGGCGCACGGGGAAGCTGCATTGCGTTCCATGAAAGGGTCGTGAAGCCGGCGCGAATCCCAGTTTAGCGGGAGACTTGTTCAACCGCGGCGAGGAGCACCGCCCCCCCCGACCAGGCCCGGTGGAAGCTATGCCCACGATCAGGCTGCTCACGTTCCGCCCCTCGAAGGTGTCGACCGGGAATGTCGGTGGGGGTCTGTGAAAGCGTCGTAAAGGGTAGGGAAGCCGGCTCCTAGCGCCGTCGGGGAATCGTCGTCCCGTGACAGGCAATGCACAGCTGCGGGTTCTTGCGGAGCATCCGCTCGGGATCGAAGCCTGGCCCGTGCGGATTGAACCCGCGCCCGCGCACCACCGAATGACAGGTGAGGCAGTCGCGCTCTACATGGCAGGAGACGCAGCTCTCCAGCGACTGCCGTGCTGCCTGTCCGTGCCCCAGGAAAAACCCGCGATTCCCGTCGTGATAGCCGGCCGCGCCAAGGAGTGTGCGCTTGGCGGAGAGCCCGGCTTGGACATGGCAGGTCTGGCAGAACTCACCGACGTTGTGACAATCGGTGCAGGAGGAGGAGCGCGAGTACGCATCGGCGGGATGCCGCGTCAGGTAGCTGGCCGGGTGATAGCTTCCCCGCCGCGCGGCGTCGGGCCGATGGCACGACAGACACGACGAGCGGGCGTGGCACGAAGTACAGTTCTTCATCGACGCCGCGGCGAACGGACCGTGACGCGCTTCCCATCCGGGCACATGGCTCGCCGGCGGCCGTCGCGCCGTCCGGGCTCCCTCCCCCCGACCCGGGCCGGCGGCAAAGAGCGCCAGGCCCGCCGCGGGGGCGCCGGCGCGGTGGCAGGTCGAGCAGCTCTCCTGAGTGTGGCACGAGCGGCAGCTGGCCCCGCTCGGCTTGGCCAGCGCCCCGTGCCGGGTATCGAAGTCCCTGGCCGCATGGGTTGCGGGCGCCTTGAGCTCGTGGGGCAGCGCGAGCGACCGCGCATCCGGCGCGAGCGACTGGATGGTGGACACCTCGGGGGCGTCGACGTGGCAGGCGGCGCAGAAGTCCCTGGCGTGGCAGGTGGCGCAGCTTTGGGCCACCCGGTTCCCGCCGGGTCCCGCTTTGGCCTGCGCGCCGTGCCCCGCGGGGAGCAGGAACCCGGTGGCGGCGTGCGAGGGCGGGGCGGGGAACTTCGCGATTCGGTCCCGGGAAAGTGTTGGCGCGGCGGCGAGCGGGAGGTGACAGGTCGCGCACGCCGAATCGGGCACGGTGAGATGATCGCGGGCCGCCGGGAGATGGCAGGTCACGCACTGGGGTGCGCTGGGAGGACGTACCCGCATCCAGGCGGCACCCCGGTCGGCGTGGCAATCGGTGCAGGTGCCGGTCGTGTCTCCTTTCGCGCGGCGGAGCGTCGCGTGGCGGAGATGGTCGAACTTCAGATTAGAGATTCGCGGTCCGAGCCGGGCCTGCCATTCGACCCGCTTCGCCACGGCGCCGTCGTGGCAGAAGGCGCAGGTCGGCGCCGGCGGCATTGCCGCGCCTTCCGGATTCTCCAATCCGGCATGGCAGGTGGCGCAGCTCACGAAGAGCTTGGCGTGCTGAGGGTGATCGAACGTCGGCTGCGCCTGGCGCAGCTGCGCGCCTCCCGCGGCGAGCAGCCCCGCCGCGGCGAGGATCGTGGCGCCTCGAAGGAGCCGCCCGATCACGGTACCGGCTCCCGCGGCCGAGCCGGGGGAAGCACCCAGCGGTCGGCCCCGGAGCGGAGCGTAAGGGAAACCCGCGCGCTCATCCGCCACTGATTCCAGTCGAACGAGGCGGCGTCGGGCCGGTCCCGTGATTCCCAGTAGCGATCTAGCGTCAGTCCGACGCTCCAGCGCTCGCCGGCGTGCCAGGCCGCCGAACCGCCCGCCCAGATGACCCCGGCATCCTGAAAGCGAAGCTCCAGAGGGCGCTCGAGGCTGCCGCCCGAGAGCGCCAGATTGAGGGCGTCCCGCGGCCGCCAGGTGATCCGCCCGTCGATTCCGCGAGAGGAGGCGCCGGGCTGGAACTCGGCATGGCCGCCGGCTTCGACCGTCCAGCGTTGGTCGGGCGTGACCGTGGCCTCCACCCCCCAGCGCCACCCGCTGTTCTCGAGCGTCACCGCCGGGGCGCTGATGTCGGCAGGGTCATAGCGGAACCACTCCCCCCGACCGCGCAGCTGCACTCGCGAGACCGGATTGACGGTGAGCGATCCGCTGATGCCATTGTAGGGGACCGGGCTGAAGACTCCCCACACCGTCCAGAGATCGAAGAAGGGCCGATAGTGGCGCGCCGACGCCGTGGCCCACACGCCAGTGCCCGCGTAGACAACCGTGGCGTCCACACTGCCCCAGCGCCCCTGGGCGAGATCGTAGTCGGCGCCCGCCGCCACCCGGATTGCCGCGAGCGGACGCGCCTGCAGGCTCACCGCCGCGCGCTCCGAAACGAAATAGTCGGTGAACGGGTCCACCTCGCGGCGGTATTCGGCTTCTGCCTCCACGGTCCGCCAGTGCACCCCCGCAAGCGCCCCAGCCACGACCTGGCGCCGCCCCGGCTGGAATTCCGCCATCGGATTCACCGCCGGGCTGGTGATGGACAGGGTCGTCCCTCGCGCCAGTCCCCAGCCCCCATATCCACCGACCTCAATTCCGGTTTCTCGGAAGCGGTAGGTCGCGCGGAGTCCGTCGAGGCCCCCGGTCCCGGCGTTACCCAGCCGGCTCAGCTCCAGCATCCGACCCGCCCGCGCGGTGAGACCCCCGCGCACGTACTCGGCGTGCCCCTCGATGAGGCGGAATGACGGCGCGGTGCCGGGCCAGAGCCGATCGCCACTGAGGTCGGTAAGCGTCCGGGCATTGATGCGGACGCTGAGTCCGGCAACGCCCAGTCCCCAAAGAGTGAGATCGGTCCCCGCGCCTGCCGGCACACCGTGGAGGACCGATCCCGGGCGGTAGAACCGGCAGAAACCGTCGCCGAAGCAGGTCACGGCGTACCCATCGGGAGTGATCGGGCCGCCGGTGGGGCCGGCACTCGTCTGACTCTCGAGCACGCTGTCCGCCGTCACCCCGCGGAACGCTACCCGCTGGGCCGAGGCATCGAACCGGATTCGCCAGGATTGCCCTGCGGCGGGAACGGCGATGCCGGTCGCCGCGATCGCCCCGAGCAGGAGCGGCGCGCTTCGTCTCACCGCGCGCTTCCGCGCACCAGCTGCCGCTTGAACTGCGCCGGCGCTTCGAGAAAGTGGCAGGTCGTGCACTCCCGCGCCGGCAGGTGATTGCGCTGGGGCACGTGGCAACTGAGGCAAAAGGCCCGGGCCGGTACCAGCGCGGCGATCCGGGCGGGCGTGTGGCACGCGTCGCAGCCAGTGTGGGCCGCACGGTCGTGTGCCGGCGGTGTCTCGGCCCGGTTGTGGCACTGGGTGCAATCGCTGATTTCGGTATGGTGCTGGTCGTGACAGCCGCGGCAGCTCCCGACGCTGTCGGGGGGCACGACGTTCGGCGGCAGGTGGCAGTCGGCGCAGGCGACCTTCTCA
>JANNGX010000097.1:0-20433 GCA_031404115.1 Gemmatimonadales bacterium
GGCTTCGGTGTTGAACCGTTCGGCGTCGCCCAGTTGGGCCTTGATCTTTTCTTCCCGCTCCGTCGTGTTCTTCAGGATCCCGGGCCAGGCGAACTTCTTCAAGACCCAGAGCAGGATGAAGAAGACGATCCAGGTCCAGAAGAACAGCCCGAAGTTCACCTCGAAGGGTGATGCCGGCCCCGCCGCCTCGGCCGCATGCTCCTGGACCAATCGCAGCACCGCGAGCATGGTCAATTCACGAACTTGAAGAGCAGGGCGAAGACCAGCGCGATGATCGTGGCGCCCTCGAGGAGCACCGCGAAGAGGAGCGCCGCGCCGCGGATTTCGCCGACGGCTTCGGGCTGCCGGGCAATGGCCTCGACCGCCATGCCGCCGATCTTGCCGAGGCCGATGCCGGCGCCGACGATGGCCAGCCCGATGCCGATACCGGCGCCAAGGAGGCTGTTGGAGTTCTTGGCGGCTTCAGGAGACATCGCCGCCTGGAGGAGCATGAGCATGTTGAGCATGTAGGTGATCCCTGTATCAGTTGGAGAGTGAGCTTCCCATCGCGCCGCCCGCGGTCGGGGCCGTCTCTCCGGCCGGCCCGTGCCCTTCGTGGTTCGCCAGTGGGCTTACGCCCAGCGAACTTCCCTGATCCCTCGATCAGGTACGTGGAGGCCGGCTGCTGCGCGCCCGCCGGACTCCGAACTTCAGTGACCGGTCGCCGGTCACCGGTCACTGCCTTCTAGTGCTCATGCTGCATCAAGCCTATGAACACCGCGGCCAGCAGGGCAAACACGTACGCCTGCAGCACCGCGACGAACAGCTCCAAGAGCATGATGCCGACCACCAGCGCCACCGTCACCCCGGCGATGCCGTAACTCCAGACGCCCAGGTGCCCGAACAGGAACACGATGCCGAAGAGCGACAGGATGACGAAGTGTCCCGCAGTCATATTGCCGAACAGCCGGACCGCCAGCGCGAACGGCTTGACGAACTTGCCCAGCACCTCGATCGGCGCCATGGCGACCGACATCACCGTGCCCCCGACACCGCCGAGTCCCGGTATCACCGGGAAGATGGTCCGCATGTAGCCCTTGGGGCCCAGTTTGAGAAACCCGGCCACTTCCACCGTGAGGAATACCACGATGGCCAGGGCGCCGGTCACCGCCACGTTGCCGGTGGGACTGGCGCCCCAGGGCAGCAGGCCGAGCAGATTGGAATAGAGGATGAAGAAGAAGAGGGTCATGATCAGGGGGGCAAACCTGGCGCCGCCGTGCCCGATACTGGCGATGGCGATATCGTCGCGGACGAAAAGCACCAGGCCCTCGATCGCGGCGGCGAAGCCCTTGGGCGCGTTCTGCCCGGCGTGCTGCTTCTTGAGCGCCCGGCCCGCGGTCCACATCGTGAGGAACACCAGCACCGCGGCAATCACCAGGAAGACCACGTGCTTGGTGGGCGTCAGGTTGAGGGCCATCGACCCGATATGGATGTCGGGCCACTTGTGCCAGGAGATCTTGAAGAACGGCGCGAATTCCAGGGCGTAGGCATCCGCCGTGTGGTGCATCACCATCGCGCCGATATCGAGCGGCTTCCCGGCCTGAATCATCGGACCAGTCGTACCTCGAATAAGAGCAGGGGCAGCAGCACCCCCAGAAATCCGATGGCCGCCGGTATCGGCGGAAAGTGGGCTCGATCGAACCCGGCCGCGAGCGCGATGGCCACCACGCCCAGGAGCCGGAGCCCCATGCCCATGCCCCACCGCTGGATGAACACCTTCGGCGGGGCTTGGCGGACCGGCTGGATCAGCGCGATCGCCGCCAACTGGATCAGGAGAGCGAGCGCGGCAAAGCTACCCGCTGCAATTGCCGCCTGGACCCCCCAGATCCGGTACGATACTCCGGAGATTGCCGCGCCCACCAGGAGCCCGGCCAACAGGGTCGGCATCACTGCTTGCGTCCGCCCTTCCACGTTCCCCGATTGGCCGGGTCCGCCTTCAGCTCCCGCCAGATGCTCAGGAACCCCAGCCCCGCCCCCGCAAATGTGCCTACCAGGATGAACAGCGGCTTGGTGTGGAGCCAGCTGTCCAGCGCCAGTCCCCCCAGCAGGAACAGCACGATCCCGCCGCCGAACCGGAGCCCGGCACCCAGGTATTTATACCCCTGGCCGATTGCCTTATCCGGCTGTTCTGGCTCCATATCCGCGTCAAAAATACGCGCTTGTGAAATATTTCGCAAGCGAAATCCGGGCTTCCCCGGAGGGGCCTTTCAGGGGTAATCTCCCCCCCCAGTAAGCAGCGACCGGTGACCGGGAGGCCCGCTCCTGGTTCACTGGGCACTGGGCACTGGTCACTGGTCACCGCTCACCCCTCACCCCTCCTCATGACTGCTTCCCAGCCAGGCACCGACGACGACGTCGCACAGCTCGCACGCCTGGCCCAGGCGGTGACGGCCTTGAGGCGGCAGGTGGCCCTGCGGATCGTGGGCCAGAACGACGTAGTGGACGGGGTGCTCACGGCGCTGCTGGGCGGGGGCCATTCGCTGCTGATCGGGGTGCCGGGGCTGGCCAAGACCCTGCTGGTCTCCACCATCGCCGAGGCGCTGGACCTGTCGTTCAACCGGGTGCAGTTCACCCCTGACCTGATGCCGGGCGACATCACCGGCACCGAGCTGGTAGAGGAGGATCCCGCCACCGGGCGTCGAGGGTTCCGGTTCGTGCCGGGGCCGGTGTTTGCGCACGTGCTGCTGGCGGACGAGATCAACCGCACGCCGCCCAAGACCCAGGCGGCACTACTGCAGGCCATGCAGGAGCACCAGGTCACCGCCGCGGGCAAGACCTATCCCCTGCCCGATCCCTTCTTCGTGCTGGCCACCCAGAATCCGATCGAACAGGAGGGCACCTATCCGCTGCCCGAAGCGCAGCTCGATCGCTTCATGCTGGAGCTCCGGGTGGGCTATCCCTCGCGGGAAGAGGAAGAGGCGGTGGTGGAGCGCACGACGGGAGACCGGACCGCGACGATCACACCGGTACTCGACGCCGCGATGCTCCGGGGGATGCAGCACCTGGTGCGACGGATTCCGGTTTCGAAGGGGCTGGTGCGCGCCGCGGTGTCGCTGGCTCGCATGACTCGGCCCGGCGATGCCGAGGCGCCAGGGTTCATCCGGGAGTATGTGGAGTGGGGCGCGGGCCCGCGGGCATCGCAGTACCTGGTGCTGGGTGCCAAGGCGCGCGCGGCAATGGACGGCCGGCCGATGGCCGATCTGGACGACGTGAAATCGGTGGCGCCGGCGGTGCTGCGGCACCGGATAGTGACGAACTTCAGCGCCGAGGCGGCGGACCGGAAGAGCGAAGACCTGGTGGCGGAGCTGGTAGCGAGTTCGGGGTGGGACGGGAAGCGCTGAGTCCATTTGCCGACGATGAGTCGCTCAATCATCCAACTCGAGCCCCTTGCCCCGATCCATATCGCCGCGCTCCAGCCCCTGCTGGAGGACCCCGCCATCGCCGCAACGACCCCATTCCCTCACCCGTACCCGCCCGACGGGGCGAAGGCGTATGTGCAGGAATCCATGGCCCTGCGAGAGGCCGGTACCAAGTATGTCTTTGCGATTTGTGAGCCTCACGGCAAGCCGGTTGGGATGGCACTCCTCAAGGACGTCGATGGACAGAAGGGTGACGCGGAGCTGGGCTACTGGATCGGTCGACCATACTGGGGGCGAGGCTACGCCACCACAGCCGCTGCCGCGATCCTGACCTACGGGTTTGACACCTTGGGACTCCGCGCGATCCTTGCTGTCACCCTCGAGGCAAATCCGGCCTCGCTCCAGGTCCTGGCGAAGCTGGGATTCATCGAGCTGATGCGATCGATCTGGGCTCTCCCCAAATGGCCTGAGCCCAAGCCCTGTGTCACGTTCCACCTCTCCGCCGAGACCTGGCGGAACCATCCCTTCAACTCAAAGGGAAATGCCCCACATGCCGGTCGCCTTCGCACACGTCGCCTTTATCCTCCTGATCGGGATCCCCCGCCCTGCTGAGATCCCCCCCACCATGGCACCACGCCTCGCCGCCACGAGGCCAGTCACGGTACGCCACGGCGGGCCCGACGATGTCACCTCGCTGGATGCCGTTCTCGCGGCCCTGTACGACGTGATTTCGGGGCCGGCAGGACAGCGTCGGGACTGGGATCGGATGCGATCCTTGTTTGCGCCTGGTGCGCGACTGATCCCGGCCGTCTATCGGCCCGACAGTGTGCCAGGCCTTCGGGTGTGGAGCGTAGATCAGTACATCACGGAGGTTGGCCCCCGGCTCGAGGCGGCGGGCTTCTTCGAACGGGAGATTGCGCGGCGAACCGAGCGCTATGGCGGAGTCACCCACGTCTTCAGCACGTACGAGAGCCGCCGGACCAGCGCGGACCCGGATCCGTTTGCTCGCGGCATCAACAGCATCCAGGTCTTCTTTGACGGACGGCGCTGGTGGATTGTCTCGATATTCTGGGAAGGCGAGCGTCCGAACAACCCGATCCCTGGCCCCTATCTCAAGAGCCCCGGCCGCTGAGGCGGGGCAGCGTAACCGCTGGACCTATGCGACCCCGACCATGGCCTCCAACTGGCGCCGCTGGGCCAGACCCACATGGCGGCCCGACTCCTTCCCGTTCCGGAATGCCAGCAGGGTCGGAATCCCCCGAATGCCGAAGCGCTCCGAGAGTTGCGGGCTCTTGTCGCTGTCCACCTTGAGCACCACGATCTTGCCGGCATGGGCCTGGGCCAGCTCATCCACGATCGGCGCGATGATCTTGCAGGGGCCGCACCAGTCTGCGTAGAAATCCACCAGGACCGGCACGGTGGTGCCGGAGATCACTTTGTCAAAGTCCGCCTGCGCGACCGCTGTCGGCCGATCGAGGTGGAGTGGACGGGCACAGGAGCCGCACTTCGGGCCCCCGGAGAGACGGGCGAGGTCGATGCGATTGAGCGTGCCGCAGAACGGACACGGCACCGTGGCAGACCGGGCGGTCGTAGAAATCGGCATGGGGCACCTGGATGACGCACCGGGGGATTTTCCCACCGATCGCAGTGCATAGTACAGGGTTCTTCCCGGAACCGGGACTTGGAAGCCTGTCCGGCTCGCCGTTCAGCGGCGTAACTGGCTATTTAACAATCACTTGGGTCTCATGCAACACGTCCCCAGTCTCAAATGATTCAGGCACTTTTGCGGTACCCGGTTTGAGGCCGAGTCATTTCGCTCGTACTATCTCCCTCCGAGGCGCTGGGATTTCCCGGAGCGAACCCGATGACGGACCGCCTTTTTCTGAAGACGCTGGGACTCCCCGAGTTGATTGGGGTGGACGGCCGTCCGCTCCGGCTCAAGGTCCGGAAGCACCTCGCGCTGCTGATCTACCTTGCGGTGAATCATCACGGGTCGCAGACCCGTGAGGCGCTGGTGGAGCTGTTCTGGGGCGGGGTGGAGGTCGAGCGAGGGCGCCACTCTCTCTCGGTGGCGCTCTCGGTGCTCCGATCCGCGCTGGGACCCGAGGCGATTCACTCGACCAATACCCATGTCCGCCTGAACCGGAACGCGGTGACGCTCGACCTCGACTTCCTGGAGCGCGGCGCGATCCTCGGAGGCGAAGGATTTCCCCCGCTCGAGGTCGACCGGTTCCTGCTGGACTTCGAGATCGATGATGCGCCGGCATTTCAGCACTGGCGGGATCGGCAGTACGCCCAGCTCCTGCCGGCCATCCAGGCCGCTTTCCTGACCCTCGCCGACCACGCCCGGCGCTCGGGTGACATGCGGCGGGTGCTGACGTTCGCGGATCGGCTGCTCGCGCTCGATTCGCTCTCCGAAGAGGGAATCCGGGCCCGGATGCTCGCTCTGGCGATGCAGGGTGATCGGGTCACGGCGCTCCGCGCGTACGAGGAGTGGAAAAGCGAGCTGACTCGCCAGCTCGGCGCCGAGCCGTCGGAACTGCTGGAGGGGATCGCCGCGCGGCTGCGCCGCCGAAGCGTGGAGCGGACCGGCGCGGCGCCGGCATCCCAGGCGGATCGCTGGGCCGACCGGAGGTTCGTCGGGCGCGCGGCGGAGTTCCGCGAGCTGGTCGAGGCCTGGGAGTGCACCACGCAGTACAATACCCGCCACATTCTCCTGACCGGCGAGTCCGGTATCGGGAAGTCGACGCTGGCGATGCGGTTCGGGGCCTCGGTAGCGCTGGAGGGGGCCGCGGTGGCGCGCGTCCAGTGCTTCGAGCTGGAGCAGCGTATTGCGTTCGGAATGATCGGCGCGCTGGTCACCAGCCTGCTGGACCAGCCGGGAGCCGTTGCGGCGGCGCCGGCATCGCTGGCGGAGATCGCGCGGGTGGTGCCCCGGGTGCGGGAGCGGTTTCCCAATCTGCCCCCGCCCCGGCGCACGGAAGGTGAAACGGCGCGAATGCATTTCGCCGAGGGCACCTTTGCGCTGTTCGACGCCATCATGGACGAGCAGCCGCTGCTCCTGATCGTGGACGACTATCCCCGCTCCGACGAGGCCAGCCTCAGCGTCCTGCACATGCTGCTGCGTCGCGCCGGCACCGACCAGGCCATGGTGGTCCTGACCGGGCGGCCCGCGGAGGCAGGCGAATCGGCTCAGGTGCGGCGGATCCGGGACGGCGTCTCGTATCTGCCGATGCGCCACCTCGAGTTGTCGCCGCTCAGCGAGGAGGAGGGCGATGCGATGCTGAGCGGGCTGCTGAACGGCGCCGGCAAGGACGTGGCGGTCCCGGTCCGTCGCGCGATCCTTCAGGCCGGCCGGGGCAATCCGATGGCGCTGGATCTCCTGGCCCAGGATTGGGCCGCACACGGCGAGGCGGCCCTGGCGATTTCGCTGCCCGCGATGAGCAGCGACATGCCGGCGTCGGCGCTCGAGGCGGTGGGATACGATCGGCTCATCGAGCGGATGCTTCCCGACCTGACGCCGCGCACGCGTGCCGCCCTTCAGCTCGCGGCCATCCTGGGTCCCCGGCTCAACGACCTGGATTGCTTTGACATCGCGGACCTGACAACGGCCCAGACTCTGGCGGCGATGACCGAGCTGGTGGACCGGAGGTTGCTGCGGGATGCGGGCGGGAGGCTCGAATTCACCAATGAGCTGATTCGGGCGCGCTTGTATCTCAAGATTCCCTCCTCGGCTCGCATTCGGATGCATGATGGTGTTGCCACCCGCCTGCTCGTGGCGGCGACCGTGGGAGAGACCGTGCCGGGGCTCGAGATCGCATGGCATTGCATCCGGGCGAAGCGGCGGGAGGAGGCAACGCCGTTCCTGATGAGCGGCGCGCGCGCGGCGATCCTGCACGGCGCGCCGGACGAAGCGGTGCGGGCCCTGTCTTCGGCGCTCGGGCATCTCAAGGGGAGGGCCAGGGATGAGGCGGCGGTGTTGCTGGCGGAGTCGTATCAGGAGATGGGGGATTGGAAGGCGGCGCTCGCCTGCCTTGAAGAGGTACCCAAGGATGGGAAGGGCGACGACCACCTCCTCGAGATGGCGCACTTGCTGGAGGTCGAGAGCCGGCGTGAGCTTGGTGAGTATTCACTGGATGAGCTGACTTCTCTCGTCGGACAGCTCACGGCCAAAGCGCGGAGCTGTCGAGCTCACACACTGGTACGGGTTCAGTCGGCTCTGACGGCCGCTCGTATTGCCGGCACACTCGGCACTTCTCCGCTGCTGGAGTCCGTGAGTCAGATGCTCGCATTGTTCCCAATCGGGAACCTAGACCAGCGAAGCCAGACTAAACTCCTCTTTGCGACGGGGGTTACCCACTATCATCAGCGCAAGATCCACGATGGCCAAAGCAAGACGCTCGCCGGAGCCCGACTCTTGGAGGAGGCTGGAGCGGCAGACACCACATTCGTTCAGATTCAAATTGGACTTGGTGCATACATGTGTGTGAATGGCGCTTATGCTGATGGCGTGCCGCACTTTGAAAAGGCTTTTCATGGGGCAGTAAACCTCGATAATTCCTACCTCGTCGCAACAGCCGCTGGCAACCTTGCGCTTTGCAATTACCGTCTTGGCCGAGCGGAAGAGCAGATTCGATGGGCTAAGATCGCGGACAATTATTCGAAGACTCTCCACGCCGATTCATACAATTGCATAAAAGCAGCCGCCTACTGGAGCCTTGGCAGCCTCGCTCTCGGAAGCATTCGGGATGCCATGACGGCCCTCAACAGCCTAAGGGCCGCAAAGGAGCGGGCCGATTCGTATTGGGGGTATCAATTTGCGGCTTTCTACGAGGCTGATATTCATTGGCTGATGGGGTCAAAGAAAGCGGCATTCGAAATAGTAAGAGGTGCCTTGGGAGCGGATGCCAAACCTCCAATTGTGGGCTTTGAAGGCAGTTTTGCTAGGTGGACGACCTTACTTCTCATCGAAGAACAGCGCGCAGACGAAGCGAGAAGGCGGCTGGAGCCTTACTACCAAGAGATCGGACGTTTTGACGTGTTCGACCAAGCAGAAATACTGTGCAGTATGGAAACCATTCGTCGGCATTTCGGAGGAGCGCCTTCAGAGGCGACATATCGAGCCCGCCAGGTTCTGGCACGCTTGCCAGTTCAGTGCTCGATCCAACTCAAACAACGCGGCTTACTGTTGCCCGACTGAGGCGCGGAGACCCTCCCAAAAACTCTTCTGAGACCGGAGAGCAGGTCGACTCGTCGGCCTTCGATCGGACTTGATCGTGTTCGCCTGCTCCGTTAGGAAGTCCTTGTCCGACACCATTCGACGAATCGTAACGGAATTGATAGTCGCATCAACAAGACTGGGATCGAATTGGACTCCTCGGTATTTGATCAACTCGGATACGACCTTCTCAAAGGCCAGAGCCTTGCGGTACGGACGATCTGTACTCATCGCGTCGATGGTATCGGAAATCATGATGATTCGAGCACCCAGTGGAATGGCTTCGGCCACAATGCCGTCCGGATAGCCCTTTCCATCCCACCGCTCGTGGTGCCAACGGACGCTGTCAAGGACGTTGCCCTTGAACCGGGAGAACAGGGCGACCAATTCGGCGCTCTTGGCGGAATGGGTCTTCATGATTTCCCATTCCTCCTCCGTGAGCCGGCCTTCCTTCGACAGCAGCGGTGCGAATTCCGCGTGAATCTTGCCAACATCGTGAAGAAGGGCGGCATTCTCGATCTCGTCCACGAGCTGAGACTCCAACCCTAGATCAGTGGCGATTGTCTTTGAAAGTGCTGCGACACGACGCGAATGCCCCGACGTATACGGATCTCTTGCTTCGATCGACTTCACCATCATCTCGAGCTGCTCACGCAGATTCAGCTCC
Organism: Gemmatimonadales bacterium; assembly: GCA_031404115.1. Classification (GTDB taxonomy): domain Bacteria; phylum Gemmatimonadota; class Gemmatimonadetes; order Gemmatimonadales; family GWC2-71-9; genus JABFSM01. The sequence continues at coordinate 9,284 of JANNGX010000097.1, forward strand.
AGCTTTTCATAAGCTCCATCGAGCTCATCGTACAGTTTTTGGAGTGTATTGAGCTTGGAATAGATGTGCTTGGCACCAATAATCGGAGCGAACAAAGCCAAAAAGCCCAGATGAGAAATCCCGTCAGCCCCTTGAAACCGCAGGTAGAGCCAAGCAACGAAGAGCGCCAGGGTGCTTGCAAAAATATCGTAGCCCAGTACCCACAACGTGTTTGTGCGCCAAACCCTCCAAACAGAGCGAGCTTCGCTAATGGCTACAGCTCCACTGACGAGAAAGGAATTTGTCAAGAAATACGCTAGGGCTGCGGCCAGAAAAGCTAATACTTCCGGGATTATTGCCCGCACACCTGAATCGCCAAAATGCTGGAGAAAAATTGGTGGCAAGCCTCCGCCGAGCATCCTGTAGACACAGACGGAAATAACCAACGCCAATGTATTCTGAGCAACATTAAACGCGGCCTTGATCGCGGGCCGTCGGGCATACACTTGGCCCAATCCGTTCGATATGGCAGCCACTGCCCCACCCCAGAACGGGCCAAACAGGATTCCAGCGGAAATGTAAACCACGAACGAGAGCGATCCTGCACCGCCACCACCGCGAAGATTTGTCGCAGACATTTCCAACATAAAGCCTGCGGCGATTAGTACTCCAATGCCCCAAGCTCCCGGAAATGAGCCTCGCACGAACCAGGAGGCCGCCGCCATAGCCAACGCCGCAAGGACGACAGCATTTACATAGGTTCGAATCGAAACTGGCTTGTGCATCGATAGTTCAGACTGGGAGGAGACCTAAGTCTATCTTAGATCCAATTCTGGGTTTCAGCGAAGAACAGGCCAGTAATGAGCCTCCCAACGCCGAAAGCCGCAGCTGCGAGCCAGCTGATCATGAGCGTCACCTCCCCCCTGAGTGTTTCTATAGATCGGGAAGTGGTCAGCACCGCTATTGCCAACCATACGCTCCGCTCAATTGTGCCCGCTCGACTCCGCTCGCCCTGCTGCGAAGACCGGGATCCCCTCCCTCTAGTCCGTTCCTTTCAAACCACTTTAAGGGTTAAACTCCCCCGCGCATACCGTCACACCACCCCTATCAGGATCGGCTCCCGCCTCCCGCGCCTAGGCCAGCCGGCGGAGCTCCGTCCATCGATTCGTCGCGTCCAGCACCGCCAGCACCGCCGCCTGCTCGGCGCTCTCCCGCACCTCCGCCGTCCCGGTCAGCAGCGCAGTCTCCCGACCACTACTGGCCTGCACCGCCGCAAAGACCACGTCGCGGTCCAGCGCCTGGATCAGCCGCGCGCCCTCCAGCATCATCGTGCCCTTCTGCAGCAACCGGTCCAGCACGCCCACTGTCGCCCGCGCAGCGGCCTCCAGCCGGCCCCGCGCGGTATCCGGCGCCTCTTCCTCGCCCGACTCGGTGCGGCCCTCGTAGTTGAGCGTCACGTGCACCATCGAGCGCTGGGCCCGTCGCCCCGGCTGAATGGTGAGCCCCTCGAACAGCACGGTGCGCTGGAGCGAACGGCTATGCACCGCATGGCGATCGAGGGTCTCGATCGGCTTGACGTCCGCTGTCTGGGCGATGCTGATCTTGCGATGATCCACCCGGAGACCCAAGTGCGCCAACAGGGCGGACTCGATGTTCCGCACCAATTGCTTGGGAGCCAGGCCCGCGTTAGCCAGGATGTGAACCTCGCTGACCTCTCCCAGCGGGGTGGTGACCACCCGGGCCGACAGAACGCCCTCGAGCGACGTCAGAAGATTCTCGGCCCGCCGGACACCCCAGGGATCGGGCATGTCGGCCGCCGGCGGCATTTGGGGCCGGCCGGGGGTCGGATCGGTGGGGCGGGCTGCGTGTGGTCCGGTCAAGGTTTCATTTCCTTAGTCAAGCCACCTGGTTTCGGCCCGCTGCCTTGGCGCGGTAGAGCGCCCGGTCCGCGTTCACCAGCAGATCTCCGCCGGTCGGATGCGCCGGATCGAATTCCGCGATCCCGACGCTCACCGTGACCGCACCGAGTGGATATCCCAGCCGGCGGCCCACCCCTTCAATGCCCTGCCGAAGCGCTTCCGCAACCCGCTCCGCCCCGTCCTGCTGCGTCCGGGTCAAGATTACGACAAACTCATCTCCGCCGTAACGGGCTGCCAGATCGGACGCACGAACCGCGGCGCGAACCTCGGCCGCCACCGCCCGCAGCACATCATTGCCAGCTTCGTGCCCGTACCGGTCGTTGACTTCCTTGAGCCGGTCCAGATCCAGAAAGAGCACCGTGAACCGCTCGCCGCTGCGCTTGCTGCGTTCCACTTCCTGCGTCAGCCGGTCCCGCAGGACCCTGAACGTGGCCAGCCCGGTCAGGAGGTCCGTGGCGGCCTCGCGCTGCGATTCGTCGGCCCGACGCTCCTGGTACGGCGTGCACTGCTTCATGGAGGCCCTGCCCAGCGCCGCAGCCTCCGCAAATTCGCGACAGGTGTTGTACCCACAGGCTCTGCAATCCCAAGGCCGTCCATTGGGGCCGAGCCCGATCGTCTTCAACACCTGTTGCACCGCCGCCGCATCTGCGACCTGGCGTCGCGGTTTTATCTCGAAGACCGCGCCAATGCTTGCAGTAACGCCGGGCTCGACCACCGGGCCGAGGCTGCGCGGCGGTTCGGTGCTTTGCACCACCGAACGGCGCCAGTACAGCTCTTCCCGCGGACCCGACAGCGGATGATCCAGCACCCCTTCGGACGAGAGGATATCGACGAACCCCAGGTCCAGTTTGTCTACGGTCACCGCCCGGGAAAGCGCCGGCAGGGACCCTAACCCGCGAAGCTTCTGGAACCGACGGCTTGCCTGGCGCTGCTCCTCAAGCAGCGCCAGCGGCAGCCCGCCGGCGGTGCTGATGTGCCGCCGCCGTTCCTGCGGCAACCGGGTGAAGACGGTGGGCTGCGCCGCCGCGGTGACTCCGCGCAGCCGGAGCAGCTCCACCAGATCTTCGTAGGTGACCCAGGCGTCGATCTCGGGCGCACCCGGCGACGCGGAGATGCCCGAATAGACCACCTTCACGCCGGTTCCATAGAGGGAACGGAGGTAGCGCGCCTCCGCGACCGGGGGAGTGGCCACCGGCGCCAGGTAGGGCACCAGCTCCGGATATCCGCTGCGCACGGCATCGACCACGATCGGATCGGTGGACCGGATCAGCGTGCCCCACCCGGCTTCCCGCCACAGTCTCAAATACTCGCCCGCCACCAACTCATCGCCGATGACACCGCGGGACACCACCCGGAAGCCGGCGGCGTAACAGGCATTGATGACCTGCTCCGGCGAGACCGGATAGAAATGCGCGGCCGACTCGGTGCCGAGTATGAGGACACCGGCGCCCTCGGCGGCGATCGCCACGGCGCGACCAAGCTCTCCCGACACCCGTACCGCATCGTGCGGACATTCCGGCACACACAGTCCACACCGGATGCAGGATTCATCGAGCACCCGGACCAGCGATGCGTCCGGAGCGACAGCAATTGCATCGGTCGGGCAGACGCGCACGCAGGCCAGACAGGCCACGCACGCATCGGGATCAATGACAAAATTCATGAGGCTGGCCTGCCACGAACGAAATCAGGCCATTTCAAGATTGCCATCCGGTTTCTCATTGTCAAGCGATTCCGGGGCTCAAGTTGCTGCAAGAGCATAAGTTACGCGAGATTGAACTCTTTGATTTTTCGATACAGCGTCCGCTCACCAATGCCGAGCTTTGCAGCCGCCTGCCGTCTATTTCCTTGACACTCACGGAGCGCTGCAGTAATGGTGGCCCGTTCCACTTCAGCCATTGTCATGCCATGCCGGTAAACGACATCTGGAGGGGACACCTGGTCCGCCGGCTCGATCTGGATCGGGGAAATCGAGCTCTCGGGAACCTCGATTACTTGGACTTTGCCCGGACGCTCGTCCAGGCGCCGACGCAGCTCCTCCACCTGGAGCCGGAGGTCCATCAGCCCCCGAAGTATGAACTCCAGCTCATGTTGCCCGGCCCCCGTCCGTCCGACGCCTCCGTGGAGTACCGGAAGGAGGGTGGGGGCCCCCTCAAGGATGTCCGAGGGGATGTCGGAAGCCTTGATCTCGGTGCCTGGGGCCAGCACCACCATCGACTCGACCAGGTTGCGAAGCTGGCGCACGTTCCCGGGCCAGGGGGCGTCCATCAGCCGCTGCATGGCCTCCGCAGTGATCCCCCGGAAGGGGCGGTCGTGCTGCCTGGCGATCTCGCGGATGAATCGGCGCACCAGCAGAGCAATGTCATCCCGGCGCTCCCGGAGCGGCGGCAGGTAGACATTGAGCACCGAAAGCCGGTAGTAGAGGTCTTCCCGGAATTCGCCCAGGGAGACGCTCTCCCGGAGCGGCCGGTTGGTGGCCGCGATGACCCGGACGTCGACCTTGATCGGCTGCACGCCGCCCACCCGGAAAAAGGTCCGGGCCTCCAGCACCCGCAGCAGCTTGGCCTGCACGCTGAGCGGCATGTCGCCGATCTCGTCCAGAAAAATGGTGCCGTTATCGGCCAGCTCGAACCGGCCAAGGCGGCGTTCGGCCGCGCCGGTGAAGGCCCCCTTCTCGTGGCCGAACAGCTCCGACTCGAGCAGGGTCTCCGGGAGCGCCGCGACATTGACCGCGATGAACGCCTTGCCGCGCCGGGGCGAGAGATCGTGCAGCGCCTTGGCCACCAGTTCCTTGCCGGTGCCTGACTCACCCTGGATCAGGACGGTGCTGCTGACCGGCGCCATCTGCTCGATCTTGACCAGCACTTCCTGGATCGACGGACTCTGGCCGCTGATGCCGGTGCGCTGCTGGAGGTGGCGTCGCTCCACCATCCGCCGCGCCACGGCCACCGCCTCGTCCGTTCGGACCGGCTTGGTGAGCATCGCGGTCGCAGCCACCCGGACTCCCCGCTCATCGCGCTCGGTGTCGGTGGGCTCCAGCAACGCCAGCGAGTAGACCTCCTGCTCCCGCGCCAGCCGCAGCAGCTGGGTCGCGGACGCTTCGTGCACCGCGCCGGTGAGGATCAGCAGGTCGGGGTGCTCGCGCCGCATCGCCGCGCGGGCATCGTCCATCGGGGAGACCATGGCGGTGGTAAACCCCGCGGCCTCCAGCGCCGCGTTGACCGGCACGGCGGTTTCCAGGTCCGCCATCGTGATGAGGATCTGGCTAGGCATCAGAAGCGGTAAGCGGTGAGCGGTGAGCAGTGAGCGGGGGCTCGTGGCCCGTCCCTTCCCCCCGCACCAGTTCTATGGCATGGTGGACCCAGCGGGTTAACACGACCAGCCCGTCGTTCACGCCGCCGATGCTCCCGGGCAGGTTGACGACCAGGGTCTTCCCGCGCACGCCGGCCAGGCCGCGGGAGAGGGCCGCGCGGGGCAGCCCCGGCAGCGCCTCCATCCGTATCGCCTCGGCGATGCCGGGGGCCTCGCGCTCCAGCACGGCGCGGGTGGCCTCGGGGGTGACGTCCCGCGGGGTGAGGCCGGTACCCCCGGTGGTGAGCACCAGATCCACCTCGGCACCGTCGCACCAGCCCAGCAGGATCGGCACGATGGCCGAGGTTTCGTCGGGCACCAGGGCGCGCGCGGCCAGCGCAAAGTGGTGCGACGCGACCCACCCAGCGATCGCGTCACCCGAGGTATCGGCGCGCTCGCCGCGGGCGCCGGCGTCGGAGATGGTGAGCACGGCTACCCGGATGGGCGGACGGACGGGCGGACGGTCAGGCACCCTTCTTCACGCTTCCCTTCGTGTAAAACGGCCGCGACACGACCTCGGCCGGGATCTTCTCTCCCCGGCACTCCACCTCGAATCGCGTCCCGACCTTGGAAGTGGCCGCGGGCAGCATCGTGGTGCCAATAGCGTAGCCCAGCGAAGGGCTCTGACCGCCGCTCCGCACCTCGTCCACCTTTCGCCCATCCTGCCAGACCGGGTATCCATGCCGCGCGATGCCCCGGCCGTCCAGCCGGAAGCCCACGGTCCGCCGGGTGACGCCGCGCTCCTTCTGCGCCTTGAGGGCGTCCCGCCCGATGAATGGCGAGCCCTTGTCGAGCTTCACGATCCAGGCGAGCCCGGACTCGAGTGGCGTGATGGTATCATCGATTTCCTGGCCATAGAGGGCATAGCCCATCTCCAGCCGAAGCGAATCCCGCGCGCCGAGCCCGATGGGCACCGCGCCAGCCCTCGTGAAGGCGTCCCAAAGGGCCACCGTGTCGCGCCAGCGGCAATAGATCTCGAAGCCGTCCTCGCCGGTATAGCCGGTGCGGGAGATGAAGCATCCGACATCCGCGAGCTTGCCGGTGACGCATTTGTAGTAGCCGATCGAGGCGAGCTTGAGGCTCGCCAGCGGCTGAAGGATCGCCTCGGTCGTCGGGCCCTGCACCGCAAGCAGCCCGGTATCGTCGGAGATGTCGCGGAGCCGGATGTTGGGGCCGGTCTTGTGCTTTTGATCGACGATGTGCTCCCACGCCCTGGCTCGGTTGGACGCGTTGACCACGATCATCAGCCGATCGTCGAACCGGTACACGGTGCAGTCGTCGACGAACGTGCCTTCGGCGGTCAGGATCCCGGAGTACTGCACCCCTCCGCTCTCCAGCGCGCCCACGTCGTTGCAGGTGACCCGATTGACGAAGGCATTCCGGTCCGGCCCGGTGACTTCGAATTCACCCATGTGGGAGACGTCGAAGATCCCCACCCCGGTGCGGACTGCCAGGTGCTCGGCCATGATGCCGGCAGGATACTGCACCGACATCTCCCACCCCGCGAAAGGCACCATCTTCCCGCCGAGGGCCTTATGAATGTCCGCCAGCGGCGTCTTCTTCAGCTCGTCGGTCATTGTGTCCTCTGAGAGGTGAGCGGTGAGCAGTAACTGGTTACCGGTAACCGCTCACAGGTCACTGGTCACCAGCCTCACCAAGAGCGCCTTCTGTACATGGAGCCGGTTCTCCGCCTCGTCCCACACCCGGGACCGGGGTCCCTCCAGCACCGCCTCCTCCACCTCCTCGCCCCGGTGGGCCGGGAGGCAATGGAGGAAGATCGCGTCCGGCCCGGCGCGATCCATCAGCTGGGTCGTAACGGTATACCCCTCGAAAACCTTCCGGCGCTGCTCGGCGTTCTCCTCCTGGCCCATCGAGGTCCAGACGTCGGTGCTCACGACATCGGCTCCGTCCACCGCCTCCTCCGGCTCCTCGGTGATGGTGAGCCGAGTGCGCGAGGCATTCCGCTCGAAGATCTTCCGGTCCGGCTCGTATCCCTCGGGGCAAGCCACCCGCAGCTCGAAACCGAGCAGGCCCGCCGCGTCGATCCAGGCGTTGGCGACGTTGTTGCCGTCGCCGACCCATGCGACGATTTTACCCTGCCAGGTGCCCAGCGATTCCTGGATGGTGAGCAGGTCGGCCAGGACCTGGCAGGGATGCAGCAGGTCGGTGAGGCCGTTGATGACGGGCACGGTGGCGTAGCGGGCCAGCTCCTCCGCGTCCTGGTGGGCGTGGGTCCGGATCACCAACGCGTCGAGGTATCTGGAGAGCACCCGGGCGGTGTCCCGCATCGGCTCGCCCCGACCGAGCTGGATATCGCGCATCGAGAGGAACACCGAATGGGCGCCGAGCTGAAAGGCGCCGACCTCGAACGACACCCGGGTGCGGGTCGAGCTCTTCGCGAAGATCAGTCCGATACTTCGCCCCGCGAGGAGTGGCGGGTCACCGGTGACCGGTGACCCGTGACTGCCCTTCAGCCGGGCGGCCAGCGAAACCACCGACGTCAGCTCGTCGGGGTTCAGATCGGACAGAGCAAGGAAGTCGCGTTTCATGGGTGTCAAAATGGCAGCAGGGAGTCTACCATGACGGGCTTTGATCCGGCAGCCTTCACCGCGATAGTGGCCCTTGTGGGGCTGGTCATTCTGGTGGCCAGCCTGGCCTCGGGCCTGATCGAGCGGCTGGGCATTCCCGCGGTGGCGGTATTCCTGGCGCTGGGGACGCTGCTCGGCCCCCATGGACTGGGCCTCCTCGATTTCGGGCTCGAGTCCCCCGCGCTGGGGGCGATCGCCACCCTCTCGCTGGTCCTGGTCCTGTTCACCGACGCGGTGTCGGTGAATCTGACCGAGGTCCGCACGCATCTCCGGATCGCGGCGATTGTCCTCGGTCCGGGGACGCTGGTCTCGGCGGCGATCACCGCGTTCGCGGCCTGGAAGCTCCTCGGACTTGAGCCCGCCGCGGCGGCCATACTCGGCGCCGCGCTCTCCTCGACCGATCCGGTGATGATGCGGGGCCTGTTGCGCCTGCCGGAGGTGCCGGCGGCGGCCCGCTTCGCGCTCCGGATCGAGAGCGGGCTCAACGACGTGGTGACGCTGCCCATCGTGCTGGTGGGCGTTGCGGTGCTCGGCGCCACAACCATGCCCGGCATGGGTCAGACCGCGGGGGTGCTAAGCTCGGTGTTCCTGCTCGGGCCGCTCGCGGGAGTGGCGATCAGCTTCGTCGCGGTGCGGGCGATGGTGGTAGCGCGCGGCTGGATGGGGATGCGGCGGGACTACGAGTCGCTCTACGTGCTGGGCATCGCGTTCACGGCGTACGCGGCGGCGGAGGCGATGCATGCCAGCGGGTTCATGGCGGCGTTCGCGGCGGGACTCACGATCAGCATGATCGACGTCGAGCTGTGCGACTGCTTCCATGACTATGGAGAAGCGACCGCGGAGATGCTGCTGCTGCTCTCCTTCATCGCATTCGGCGCCTCGCTGGTATGGAGCGGGCTCGAGGTCTTGGACCGGCCGACGCTGCTCTTTGCCGCGATCGCACTGTTCTGCCGGCCCCTGGTGCTCATGGTGTTCCTGCCCCGGCGCGGGCTCGATCCGGTGGCGCGACGGCTCATCGTGTGGTTCGGGCCCCGCGCGCTGTCGTCTTTCCTGCTGGTGCTGCTGCCGGTATTCGCCGGCATCCAGGGGAGCGAGCGGCTCTTTCCGGTGACGGCGCTGGTGGTGCTGCTCTCGGTGGCGGGGCACGGAACGCTGCTGGCCTGGGCCACCCACGGGTTGCGAAGTCGCGAGGAGCGGAGCGCGGCGCCCACCGGCGCCCCGGGAGGCCTGCCCGGCTCGGAGATCGTCGGGCACCCCGAGCTGATCACCTTCGACGAGCTGGACAAACTCCGCGCCGCCGGCGCGCCGGTCGTGCTCATCGACGTGCGGACCGATCGTGGATACACCGGCTCCCCGCTCACGGCGGCCGGCGCGATCCGGCTCAAGCCCGATCGTTCGGTGGAGAGCGCGGCCCGTCTGGCGCTCCCGCGGGAGGCGTGGCTGGTCGCCTATTGTGCTTGACTCGACGAACACACAAGCGTCCGGGTGACGCGAGAACTTCGAAAGGCGGGCTGGATGGGAGCACGGGCACTGGTGGGCGGGTGGAAACAGTACCTGGAGCGGGGGCTTCCGGTCGACGCGCGACCGGGGGCCGCGTGACCAAAGCCAAGGGTAATCATTCCAAGGGCGTCCGCCTCGGGTTCCTTGTCGCGGGCCACGTCTCCCTGGCCCTGGGGCTCCTCGGGTTCGTCCTGCCGCTGGTGCCGGGCACCGTGTTCCTGCTCGCCGCCGCCTTCTGCTATGCCAGGGGCAGCACCCGGTTCTACAACTGGCTGCTCCGCAACAAGTGGTTCGGCCCGCCGATCAAGGACTGGCAGGAGCACCAGGCGATGACCGTGAAGGCGAAGGTCGTCGCCATCGCGACGATGGTATTGGGGGTGGGCGTCAGCGTCATCTTTGTGGCCAAGGTGCTGTGGCTGCGGCTGGTGCTGGGCGGGACGGCGCTGGCGGTGATGGTGTTGATTCTGCTGATCAAGACCCGCAAGCAGCGGTCCTGACGCAGTTCCTACAGGATGTATCTCCGCAGGTCGTCGTCCCCGATGACCTTCGCCAATCGCTCCCGCACCTTGTCCGCCGTGAACACGATGGTCTTCTCGGGCCAGCCGGGCAGCTCGAAGAGCACCTCGTCCAGCAGCGTGGCCATGACGGTGTGCAGCCGGCGGGCCCCGATGTTTTCCATCCGGTCGTTGGCGACGCTGGCCACTCGGGCGATTTCGCGGATGGCGTCCGGTGAGAATTCGAGGGTACAGCCTTCGGCCCCGACCAGCGCGGCATACTGCCTGGTGAGCGCGTTTTCGGGCTCGGTCATGATCCGCACGAAGTCCGCTTCGGTGAGCGGCGTCAGCTCGACCCGGATCGGGAACCGGCCCTGCAGCTCGGGGATCAGGTCCGAAGGCTTGGAGACGTGGAATGCCCCGGCGGCGATGAACAGCACGTGATCGGTGCGGACGTAGCCGTACCGGGTCTGCACCGTGGATCCTTCGACGATCGGCAGCAGATCGCGCTGGACGCCCTCGCGGGAGACGTCGGGCCCGCCGGTGGCGCGCTCGCCGGCGATCTTGTCGATTTCATCGATGAAAATGATGCCGTGATTCTCGGTCCGGTCCAGCGCTTCGTTCACCACGTCGTCCATGTCCACCAGCCGCTTCAGCTCTTCATCCAGCAGGATCCGGCGCGCCTCGGGCACCCGCACGCTGCGCCGCTTTTTCCCCTTGGGCAGCATCTGCTGAAGCCACTCGGTGAAATTGAAATCGGTGCCTTCCATGCCCTGGGGAGGTTGCATCATGTCGATGGAGGGATAGCCCTGCGGCGTGACTTCGATTTCCACCTCGCGGTCGTCGAGTTTCCCCTCGGCCAGCATCGTCCGCATTTTCTCGCGCGAGCGCTTCCGGCTCTCCTCCTGATCAGTCGGAGTCTCTTCGCCTCCTGGGCTTTTTGCGCCCGCCGGTAGTCCCGGGGGCAGCAATAAATCCAGCAGCTTCTCGTCCGCCGCGGACTCCGCCTGCGGATAGATCTCGTCCTCTCGCTCGGTGCGCACCAGGTTCACGGCGGCGTCGACCAGGTCCCGTACCATGCCCTCGACGTCGCGCCCCACGTACCCCACCTCGGTGAACTTGGAGGCTTCCACCTTTACGAACGGCGCGCCGGCCAGGCGGGCCAGCCGCCGGGCGATCTCCGTCTTGCCGACACCGGTGGGGCCGATCAGTATGATGTTGGAGGGGGTGATCTCGTCCCGGATGGGCTCGGGCGCCTGGGACCGGCGCCAGCGGTTCCGCACCGCGATGGCGATGGCTCGCTTGGCCGCTTCCTGCCC
>JANNGX010000098.1:0-14709 GCA_031404115.1 Gemmatimonadales bacterium
GTCGTCGATGCCGGCCACGTGATCGGCGTGTTCATGGGTAAAGAGCACCCCGGAAAGCCGTCGGGTGCCCGCCGCCAGGAGCTGCAGCCGGAGCTCGGGCGGCGTGTCGACCAGCAGCGTGCTGCCATCCGCCTCGATGAGCGCGGCGGTCCGCGTCCTCCGGTCCCTCGGATCGCTCGAATGGCACACGGCGCAGTCGCAGCCGATCTGCGGCACGCCGAACGAGGTGCCGGTGCCGAGCAGCGTGAGCCGCATTGGTCAGACGTTTTCAATTTTGAGGAGATTGGTGGTACCGGCGACATCGAACGGTACGCCCGCGGTAACGACCACCCGCGCGCCCGGCGCCGCTAGGCCCATCTTGCGGATGATGGTCTGCGCCACCGGGAAGGTCTTGTCGTAGTCGGGGTAATGATCGATGAGGGCGGGAATGACGCCCCACACCAGGGACAGCTGGCGGAAGGTTTCCGGCTCAGGGGTCACCGCCAGGATCGGTACGTTGGGGCGATAGGAGGCGACGGTGCGCGCCGTGAACCCGCTCGACGTGAGGCACACGATGAGCGGAACCTGCAGCAGCTCCGCTGCCGCGCACACCGCCAGGGCGATCGCGTCCTCGGGGCGCGCGGTGACGTGGGGCCGGCGCAGCTGGATCATCGAGGCTTCCCACGCCTGCTGGTGCTCGCCTTCTCGGCGCTGGCTTTCGACCTCACGCGCGATCCGGTCCATGGCCAGCACCGCCTCGAGCGGATAGGCGCCGACCGCCGTCTCCGCTGAGAGCATGACCGCGTCGGTCCCGTCCAGAATGGCATTGGCTACGTCCGAGGCTTCCGCCCGGGTGGGGCGGGGAGCCTGGATCATGCTCTCCAGCATCTGGGTGGCGGTGATCACCGGCTTGCCGTGCCGGTTGGCCTCGCGGATCAGCCGTTTCTGGACTAGCGGCACTTGCTCGAAGGGCAGCTCGACGCCCAGATCGCCGCGGGCCACCATAAGGGCGTCGGCCACTTCGAGGATCCCGTCCAGGTGCTTGAGCGCGGTGTCTTTCTCGATCTTGGCCACCAGCTTGATCGTCCTGGGCAGCAGGCCCCGCATGGCCTCCAAATCCTCGGGACGCCTCACGAAACTCATGCCGATGAAGTCGACTCCCAGCTCCGCGGCCGCGGCGGCATCCTCCCGGTCCTTGTCGGTGATGGACGGCGCGCTGACTTCGATGCCCGGGAGATTCATCCCCTTGTGCGCTTTGAGCACTCCGCCGTGCCGGACCTTGCCGTGCACCCGGTCGCCCTTCACACCGGTCACGTCCACCGCCATCAGTCCGTCGTCGAGCAGGATGCGGCTGCCCGCGCCGACGTCACCCGCGAGACCGTCGTAGGTGGTCGGGATCTCATCTCCCGCCGCCGCGACCTCGGGCGCGAAGACCACCGACTCACCGACGACGAGGTGTCTGGGCGCGGCCAGATCGCCGACCCGGATCCGCGGGCCCTGCAGGTCGACCAGGATGGCCGCGCCCGCGGGCCGGTGCCGCAGCACGGACTTGAGGTCGCCGATCCAGCGGGCCCGGATTTCGGGGGTGCCGTGGCTCGAGTTGATCCGAACGACATTCACGCCGGCGTCGAGGAGGGACCGCATCTGCTCGGGCTGCTCCCAGGCGGGGCCGAGAGTCGCGACGATTTTGGTACGGCGGATGGAAGCGGTCTTGCTGGCCAAAAGATGGACGCGCCTGATTTGAAGGTGCCAGAATTTAAGCGGGAACCGGCTAGGACTGCAGCACGATCTCCCCATCCACCACCGTCAGGCGGACCTCCGCATCGAGGAAGGCCTGCCCCTGGCCCTGGTGTACCGCGGGATGGACCTGCCAGACCACCAGGTCGGCGGCGCCCGGGGTCAGCACCCCGAGCCGGGGAGCCCAGCCGGCCGCGATGGCGGGATTCTCGGTGTAGGCGGTGACAACCGCCTCGAAGGACATCCGCTCCTCGGCGTACCAGCTCGCGTCGTTCGAGGAGCCCAGGGCCCGCCGGTCCATCGCCGCGAGCCCCTGCCGTTCAGCGTCTTGAATGCGTAGGCGCCGCGCCCCCGCTTGCCCCAGTGCCGTTCGGCCAGCGGAATGTCCACGAGGAGGTGGGCCGGCTGCATCGACAGCACGATCCCCGCGCGCGCCGCACGGTCCAGGTCGTCGTAATCCACGCACTGGAAGTGCTCGATCCGGTGGGGCAGGGTGGTTGGGCGGAGCCGCTCGAGGAGATCGAGGGCGCGCCGCACCGCGGCGTCGCCAATGGCGTGCACCGTAGAGGAGATACCGTGCTCGGCCGCCATACGGACCGCCTGCCCGGCGGCTTCCTTCGTAGCCAGCGGCATCCCGCGGTCCCGGCTCCCCTCGTAGGGCTCGAGCATCCAGGCCGTGCGGCTGCCCAGGCTGCCATCCAGAAAGAGCTTGACACCGCCGGCAGTGATCCAGGGCGAGCCGGTGCCGCTGCGAAAACCTTGGGAAATCAGCCGGGGCAGGTCGGCCACGGGCGGGTGAAAGAGTACGCGAAGGCGAAGCAGGCCTTCGCGCTCCAAGCCGCGAAAGGCCTCGAGAACCCCCAGGTCCTCCATGTCCTGAATTCCGGTGATTCCAGCCTGGTGCGCCGCAGTCTGGGCTTGCAGGAGCGCGTGGCGGAGCATGGCGGGCTCGGGGTCCGGGAGGACCCGGCGAACCAGATCCACCGCGTGCTCGAGCAGGACGCCGGTCGGGTCTCCACTGGGATCCCGCACGATGCGGCCGCCCTCGGGGTCGGGAGTCTCGCGGGTGATGTCGGCCCTGGCCATCGCCACGGTGTTTACCCACGCGGCGTGGACATCGAGGGAGTCGAGGAAGATCGGCTCCGTGCCGAGGGGGTCGAGGGCCTAGCGGGTTGGAGGATCGCTCCAGTCGTTCGCGTCCCATCCCTGGCCGCGAACCCAGCCCTGGCTCGTGCCGCCCTCGGCAACCCTCCGCACCGCCTCGGACATGGTCGACGAACCGGTCAGGTCCACCTGTCGCCGCTTCATGGCCCATTGCGCAAAATGGGTGTGGGCGTCGATGAACCCCGCGGTCAACACCGCCCCAGACATCTCGAAGACGGGCGTGCCCGGGTGGGCCTGCCTCGCGACCTCCCTGGCGGGTCCGACGGCCCGTATCACGCCATCCACCCAGAGGAGCGCGTTCGAATGCGGGCGGGCAGGGACGATGCGGTCCACAACCACCAGTCCGGAGCGTCCCGGTTGTTGAAAAATCTTGTCCACGGCGTTCACACTGCGTGGGCGGGAGGACGCAAGTGATTGACACGCAAGCGAAGACGGGTTTTCCACATACTACTCGGCCTGTCATGGAGCCCGCTGCGAGGAGGAATTGACCGTCCACATTCCTGTGAATTCAACGAGTTTTCCACACGTGGAAATGGGAAGAAACTATGCCGACAACCCGCAAGTAACGACGCCGGCACGAGATCGGCCAAAGGTTGATTATCAACATTCGATGTAACGTGTAAGTCATTGATCCACATGACGTACACATCTTCGCCTCATGTGGAAAATCATGGGATGAGCAGGCCGTCGCGGACGGCTGTTTGACGCTCTTTGGGCGCCGATCTAGATTGGGCGGTCTCTTGAAGCTAGCTCCTTCCGAACTGGTGGTAAATCGGCCATGACCGGCTCGCTCTCTCATCACCCTGCTTCGTTCTTCGGGAGTGCCCTTTCCGTCGGCCCGGCCGGCGTCCAAATCCATGACCGGGCGGCGCTCCAATCCGAGGCCATGGACCGTCTGGTCTGGGAGGCGGTTTTCGGGAATGAATCCGGCCGCCGCGCGGCCCGGAGTCTTCTCTGGGGCCTGGGTCAGGCCACCGGCGTCCGGCCAGCATCGATTCATGACCTGTACCTGGCCGCCGGCCGGGGCGAGTTCGGGGGGTTCACTGTGCCGGCGATCAACGTCCGAATGATCGCCTATGACACTGCCAGAGCTGCGATCCGGGCCGCCCGGAAGGGAAATGCCGGGGCGCTCCTGTTCGAAATCGCCCGGTCCGAAATCGCCTACACCGACCAGCGGCCGGCCGAGTACGTGGCGGTGATGATCGGCGCCGCACTCCGGGAGGGCTACACCCTGCCGCTATTCATCCAGGGCGATCATTGCCAGGTGAACGCCAAGAAGTACGCGGTGGATCCGGAGGGAGAGGTCGGAGAAGTGAAGAAGCTGATCGGCGAGGAGGTGGGCGCCGGATTCTTCAACATCGATGTCGATACTTCGACCCTGGTGGATCTGGAGCAGCCCAGCCTCGACCTCCAGCAGCAGACCAACTACGAGCGGGCCGCCGAGATCACGGCGTATATCCGGGGGATCGAGCCCCGGGGGGTCACCGTATCGGTTGGCGGCGAGATCGGCGAGGTGGGGATGAAAAACAGCACCGTGGAGGAGCTGGTGGCCTTCATGGACGGGTATGACCGGTCTCTCGGGGGCCGGGGTACGGCCCTGGCGGGCCTGAGCAAGATCTCGGTGCAGACCGGCACCTCCCACGGGGGTGTCGTGCTGCCCGACGGGTCCATCGCCGAGGTACAGCTGGATCTTGCCGCGCTTGAGGCGTTGAGCCTGGCGGCGCGAAAAACGTATGGTCTGGGTGGGGCGGTGCAGCACGGCGCCAGCACGCTGCCGGCCAACGCCTTCGGCAACTTCCCGCGGGTCGGAGCCATCGAAATCCACTTGGCCACTAACTTCCAGAACATCGTCTTCGACCACCCCCGGCTGCCCGCCGATCTGGCCCGCCGCATGAAGGAATGGCTGGACCAGAACGCCCAGTCGGAGCGAAAGCCCAACGATACCGACGAGCAGTTCTACTACCGGGCCCGCAAGAAGGCGATCGGCCCCTTCAAGCGGGAGTGCTGGTCCCTCCCCGCCGAGGTTCGGGCGGCGATCGCGGCAGACCTGGAGAAGACATTTACCTTCCTGTTCGAGCAACTCAAGGTCTACGGCACGGCGGACGTGGTGCGGAAATCGATCCGGGCGCCGACGCTGACCGAAGCCCAGTTGCACCGCGCCGGAGAGCAGGCGGTGGACGACGCCGAGGCGGGAGAGTAGTTATCAGGGACCAGTAACCAGTAACAACCGCTGACGAGGAGACATTCGTGTCACGCAGGAGTCAACGCGACGTCGTTTTTGTCGAGCGGGAGTCCTCCTCTCCGCTCTGGTGGCTCGTGGTGGGCGGCGCGCTTGGCGCGGGACTGGCGCTGCTCTTCGCCCCGGAGTCCGGCTTGAAGACCCGGGGGATCCTCGCCCGGCGCTTGGCGCGGCTGCGGAGTTCGGCCGAAGAGGTCCTCTCTGAGTTTCATGACGCCGGGACGTCCGAGGATGTCGAGGACGAGACGGAGGGCCTGGAGACAGAAGACGAAGCGGAAGCAGAGGCCGAGGTAGAAGCCCAGGAGACCGACGAGGAGGTCGACGCCCTGAGCGCTCGAGATGAGTTGGAGAAACGGCTGTCGGCGGCGCGGGCCCGCCGGCAGCGCGAGCGGGCCGAAGAGGATGAGGAGCCGGTCGCCTGAGGGAGGCTCGGCAACGCGAGTGGCATCGCTCGCTGCGCGGATTCGCGTGGCGGACCCTGCAGGCCGCCGATGAAAACAACATCCCCTTTCTGGCCAGCGCGCTGACCTTCGACGGGCTGCTCGCGGCGGTTCCCCTCATCCTGCTGCTCGCCGCCGGGCTCGCCCAGGTGCTCCAGGCCATTGCCGGAACCGGCGAGATGAACCCGCAACAGCTCTTCGAGCGGTTCCTGCCGCCCCACGTGGCGGGCACCCTCGATCCCTTCCAGACGGTCGAGGCGGTGCTGGGCCGCCTGACCGAAGTGGGCCGGTCGCTCTCGGTGGTCGCGGTGCCCGCCTTCATCTGGTTCAGTACCCGCCTCTTCGCCGGGCTCCGCACCGCACTCAACAGTATTTACGACGTGTCCATTCGCCCGTCCAAGAAGGGCATTCTCCTCCGGTTCGTGCTCAACAAGCTTCGCGATCTCGGCATGGTGATCATGACGCTCGCGATGTTCCTGGCCAGTACGGCGCTCTCGACCGGCCTCGCCCTGCTGCAAGCCTACACCGAGGAGCGGGGCCGTCCGATGCTGTCGACCCTGGAGCGGTGGGGCGCCGAGGTGCTGGCCTTCATCTTCCTGCTCGCGCTGTTCTTCCTGCTCTACCGTTACGCCTCGATCCGGAAGGTCCGCTGGCAGGGGGCCCTGGTGGCGGCGGTCTTCATGTCGGTCGCGTTCGAGATCGCCAAACGACTCTACGGCCTCTACCTCCAGGGTGCCGCCGGCTACGGCACCGCGGCGGCGGATGCCTCCCTGGGCGCCGCTGCTCTCTTCATCGTCTGGCTGTATTATTCCGCGCTCGTCTTCCTGCTTGGCGGTGTCGTCGCCGAGACCTGGGAGCTCAGAGCCATGCAGCGGGAACAGCGGGGCATCGCGTAATTCCTTTCACCGACCCTCATCCATTGGCAGCCATGCGCCCGGTTCTCTTCGCCCTGCTGACCCTTTCCGTTACCGCGCCCCTTGCCGCCCAGCAGCCCTTCGACTGGTACGGCCGGGGACCCTACCGCGCCGTGGTGCCAAGGCCGGATTCCCTGCTGGGTCACAGCCTGGGCACGCGCCATACGATGTACCACGAGCAGCAACGGCTGCTGGACCGGCTGATCGCTGCCGCGCCGGAGCGGGTGCGCACCGAGGTCATCGGCAGTACCCCGGAGGGGAAGGTGATGCGGGTGCTGATCATCTCGGCGCCCGAGAACATCGCGAAGCTCGACCAGATCCGCGCCGACATCGCCAGCCTCGGCGATCCCCGGAAGACGACGGCGGCCGTCGCCGCAGACGTGGCCCGGCGGACCCCGGCCGTCGCGCTGCTGTCCCACTCGATCCACGGCAACGAGCCGGCCGGCTTCGAGTCGGTGATGCAGACCGCCTATCAGTTGCTGGCCTCCGACGAGGCGGCGACGCAGGAGATCCTGCGCAACGTCCTCGTGATTCTCAATCCCTCGCAGAATCCCGACGGGCACGAGCGGTTTGCCGCCTGGAACAACGGTGCGGCGGTCGGAAGCGACGAGCCGGGTGCCCTGGAGCAGACCGAGCCCTGGAGCGTCTGGGGTCGCTACAATCACTACCGATTCGACATGAACCGGGACTTCGTGGCCCAAAGCCAGGCCGAAACCCGCGCGCTGATCGGCGCAATGGTGAGGTGGCACCCGCAGCTCGTCATCGATTTGCACAGTACCACCGCCCAGTACTTTTTCCCGCCGACCTCCGACCCGATCAATCCGCAGATGGGCCCCTGGCAGCGCAAGTGGGAAGACAAGTTTGGCCGCGGCAACGCCGCCGCCTTCGACCGCCACGGATGGACCTACTACAACCGGGACGTCTTCGACTTTTTCTATCCCGGGTACGTCGACCTCTGGCCGTCGATGTCCGGCGCCACCGGGATGACCTTCGAGACCGACGGCGGCCCCGAGCTCAAGATTCGGAAGGACGACGGTACCATCACGACCTTTGCGGACGGCATCGCCCATCACTACGTGGCCTCGCTCGCCTCCCTGGGTGTGCTCGCCGCGGGGCGCGAGGAACGGCTCAAGGACTACTACGACTTCCACGCCACGGGCATGAACGAGGCCCGGACCCGGGCCATGAAGCGCGTCGTGATCGCTCCGACCGGCGATCCGGCCCGCGCGCTCAAGGTGGCCCAGCTGCTGGCACGCAGCGAAGTCGAGGTCTTCCGCACCACGGCTCCGTACGTCGCCGTCGCGGCGCACGATTACCTGGGTGGCGCCCCGTCCCGGCGGACCTTTCCGGCAGGGAGCTACGTGATCGACCTGGCCCAGCCCCAGGCCCGAGTCGCCACCACGATGCTCGAACCCCGCGCGGCATTCGACTCCGCGTTTACCCGGCGCCAGATGGACAAGTTCGAGCGGAATCGCCGCCGGGGCGAAGAGTCGATGTCCGAGGGCTACGACTTCTACGACATCACCGCCTGGTCGATGCCCTATAGCTACGGTCTCGACGCGGCCTGGACCGAGGATCTGCTCCCCGTGGCTGGCGAGCCGGTCACCGGCGAGACCACGCTCCCCGGCGGCACGGTGAGCGGCCGGGCCCAGTCGGCCTACGCCTTTCCGGGCGGGCGGGAGACCAGCACGCGACTCGCGCTCAATCTGCTGCGTGAGGGCTTTGCGATCGGCGTGGCAACAGTTCCAATTCGGGCCGACGGAGTGACCTGGCCCGCAGGCACCTTCGTGGCGCGAGTGGCGCGCAATGCGCCGGCGCTGCACGAGCGTATGGCCGCCCTTGCCGCGGATACCCGCGCGCAAGTCACCGCGGTGGCCTCGGCCTTTGTCGACAGCGGCATGGGAGTGGGGAGCGAGTACGTCCAGGCGCTCCGGACCCCGAAGATTCTGCTGGCCGCCGGAGACGGCGTGTCGACCACGACGTTCGGCGGCGTCTGGTTCTACCTTGAGAAAGAGCTCGGCTATCCGGTGGTCCCCGTGGATCTCGGCAATCTCGGCCGGGTGAACCTCTCCGACTACAACCTCCTGATTCTGCCCGACGGCTCCGGATCGACCATGCTGCGCCGGGCCGGCGACGCGGACCGGATCAAGCGGTGGGTGCAGGAGGGCGGCGCCATCATCGGGATCGGGAACGCCTACGGCTTTGTCACCGCCAAGGAAATGGGCCTCTCGACCGTCGGTGAAGTTGGCGCCCGGGACGACGCGGACAAGGCCAAGGAGAAGGAGAAGAAGGCCGCCGACAGCACCATGGCCGCGGTCCCGGCTTTCGGGGCGCCCATTGTCTCCCCCACCGCCCCGGACGGATCCCGGCCCGAATTCCTGGCCGGGGTGATCGCGCGCGCCACGCTCGACCGAACGCATTGGCTCACTTTCGGGTATGTCGGCAACCAGCTACCGGTGTTCATGAGCGGCAATGCCTTCTTCACGCCGTCGAAGAAGGGCGACAACCCGGTGGCGTTCGTGGGCAAGGACCTGATCCTCTCGGGCTTCGCCTTTCCCGGCAACACCGAGCGGCTGCTGACCGGCAGCGCGTGGGCGACCGTGGAGTCGGCGGGGCGTGGCAAGGTGGTGCTCTTTGCCGACGATCCGCTGTTCCGGGGCTTTTGGCGGGGCACGGCCGGACTATTCAACAATGCCCTGCTGATGGCGCCGGGACGGTGAGCGGGGCAGTGACCGGTAGGCAAGTACTGGTTACTGGTCACAGGTCACTGCTCACATTAAGTTCCTTGCGCCCCAGGTCCGAAGGGTATCGGCGCACGAACCGCGTCAGGACCTTGCCGGTAGCAGCGCTAAGTGATGTCCGGTGCAGCTTCGGGGTGCCTGGGGTACTTCTCTGTCGGTAAGTCGGTAGGTCGGTAAGTCGGTAGGCCGGCTCACGCCGGCATCACGCTATCGGCAATCGGCTGGATTCCTTCCCAGATGTCTTACCGACCTACCGACCTACCGACCTACCGACCTTGATCGCTCTCGCCCGCAAGTATCGCCCGAAGCGTTTCGCCGACCTGCTGGTGCAGGATCACGTCGCCACCGCGCTTCGCGGGGCCGTGGCCCGGGGCAGGGTAGGGCATGGCTATCTCCTCACCGGACCGCGCGGCACCGGGAAGACTACGGCCGCCCGGATCCTCGCCATGGCGCTCAACTGCGAGAAGGCCGACCCCAAGGCCCTCACCGGTGAACCCTGCGGTGTCTGCCCCAGCTGCCAGCGGGTGTGGAGCGGCTCGGCAAACCTCGACGTCGTGGAAATCGACGCGGCCAGCAACCGGGGCGTGGACGATGCCCGGGATCTCCGGGAGCGCGCGATGTACGCCGCCTCCCAGGAGGGCCGGCACAAAGTGTACATCGTGGACGAGGCCCACATGCTCACCCGCGAGGCCTGGAACGCGCTCCTCAAGATTCTGGAGGAGCCGCCCCCAGGCGTCGTTTTTGTCTTCGCCACCACCGAGCCTCAAAAAATTGCGTCTACCGCGGCGCCGGTGCTGTCCCGGTTGCAGCGCTTCGATTTTCGCCGGATCGGACCCGCGGCAATCCGCGACCGGCTCCGCCAGGTTTTGGCGGAGGAAAAGCTTTCCGCCGAGGAGGATGCGCTGGCGCTGATTGCGCGCTACGCCGACGGCGGCATGCGGGATGCCCTCTCGGTACTGGACCAGTGCCTTTCGTTCGGCGAGGGCCCGATCACAGCCGCCGCGGTACGCGAGGTATTGGGTTTGATCGGAGATGAGCAGTATGCCGAGGTGCTCCGCCTGGTGGTGGACAAGGACTCGGGCGGCGTGTTCCCACTGGTAGATAGGCTGGTCAATGCGGGCGCGGACCTGGCCGAATTCATGAACGGCACCGCCGAGCTGCTCCGCGCGCTGCTGATGGTGCAGAGCGGCGCCGCCCCGGAGGGGCTTACCGAGACGTTGCGCCAGGCCATCGACCGCGCCAGGGAATCACTACAGGCGGCCGACGCGGTTCGGATGCTCTCGCTCCTGGCCGAGGCGGAGACGTCGATTCGGCGCTCGGCGAGCGTGCGGTTGGTGGTCGAGACGCTGCTGCTGCGCTGGACCCTGATGGACCGGGTGGTGGATCTGGAGCAGGTCATTGCGGGGATCAAGACGTCCCCTCCAACCTTGCCGTCTGCCCCCGTCCCCGCCGTCCGTCCGTCCTCACCGTCCGTCCGTCCATCCGAGCTCACCCTTGAGTCGGTGCGTGCCGCCTGGCCGGAGCTCGTCGAAGCGGCTCGGGCCCGGAGCAACCTCCTGGGTCAGGCGCTCGAGGCCACGCTTCCCGGGTCGGTCGCCAATGGCGAGATCCGGCTGGCCGTCAGCCCCGACCGCGCCGTGCTGGTGGAAGGCATTCAGCGCCAGATCGGGCTCGTGGAGGAGCTGATACTGAGCCATTTCGGGGTCCGCGCCAGGGTCATCGTGGCGACTGCGCCGACGGCGGGGAATGAGCCCCAGGAACGCCCCAAGCGTATTACCGACCAGGCCTTGCGCACCGAGAAGCTGGAACGGCTCCGGCGCCTCGATCCCGCTCTCGACACGGCCGCCAATGAGTTAGATTTGGAGATCGTAGACGAGGCGTAAAGGAACTCTGATGGCCGATTTCCAGCAGCTCTTCCAACTTGGTTCGCAGGTGCAGGGGCGTCTCTCGCAGCTGCAGTCCGAGCTTGCCGGACGCAGCATTGAAGCGACGGCGGGCGCCGGCCTGGTCCGGGTTCGCGTGGACGGCAGCGGACTGCTCCAGTCGCTGACCATAGACCCCGAGGCGTGGAACGGGCGCGATGCGGAACTCCTTGCCGACCTGATCGTCGGGGCGGTGGCCGAGGCGCAGCGCCGGGCCGCCGACCTGGTGCAGGCCGAGATGAAGAAAATTCCCCAGAACCCTCTCGCGGCGCTTTGAGGCCGGTGGGCGCCATCGACGAGCTGGTGACCGAGCTCGCCCGCCTGCCGGGGATCGGCCAGAAAACAGCACAACGGCTGACGTTTCATCTGCTTCAGCAACCCCGGGAGCGCGCCGACCGGCTCGCCGCCACGCTTTCCGCCGTCGCCACCCGGGTGCACCCCTGTTCGGAGTGCGGCAACTTCACCGAAGAGGAGCGCTGCGGGGTGTGCGCCGACCCCCGGCGTGATCCCGCCATCCTCTGCGTGGTCGAGGAGCCATCGGCGGTGCCGGTGGTAGAGCGCGCCACCTCGTTCAAGGGCCGCTATTTGGTGTTGGGGGGGCGGCTCTCGCCGCTCGAGGGCATCGGGCCCGAGCAGCTCCGGCTCGACCTGCTGCGCCAGCGGGTTGAGCACGGCGCGGTACGGGAGGTGATCCTCGCCACCAATCCGTCCCTGGAGGGCGAGGCGACGGCCACCTACATTCACCAGTTGCTGCACGGCACCGGGGTACGGATCACGCGGCTCGCTCGCGGCATGCCGGTCGGCGGCGATCTCGAATACATCGACGGAGTGACCTTGAGCCACGCGCTGGACGCGCGCCAGGAAGTCCCGTGAGCGCACTGCGCGGCCTGTTCATCGCCGCGGCGGCGGCGGCCGGCGTGGCCGCCGGGTGGTTGCTGGCGCAGCGGTATCTCGATCAGCACAAGGCCGCGCTGTTCAGCAAGGTGCCGCGGCTTCGCCACGCCGCGCTGGGGTACCTGGTCGGCCGTCCGTCGGCCGAGACCCTCCGGCTGCTGCGCGATTACGTGGCCTGGGAACGGCACGCCGGCCTCAAGCGCCGCGGCATCCGGGTGATGCGTGAGCTCGAAGCGGCGCTCGCATGAGCGGCGCCTCGAGCTGGTCGTTCCGCGAGGAGGACGCCACCCGGATCGGCGGCCTGCTCAACAGCCTCCTGCGCGAGGCCAATGCCAAGACCGCGCTCCTGGTGGACCGTACCGGACAGATGCTGGCCACGGTAGGCGAGGAGCCGCGCTTCGATCCGGTGGCGTTTGCCTCCCTGACCGCCGCGGACTTCAGCGCAAACGACCAGCTGGCCCGGATGCTGGGAGAGAACGAGTTCGGTGCCCTGTTTCACCAGGGGGAAAAGGACTCGCTCTACCTGGCGGACGTGGCGCGGCGGGTCATTCTGGTGGTGCTGTTCGACAACCGGACCACGCTTGGGCTGGTCAAGCTGCGGGTTCGGAACGTGGTGGAGGAGCTATCGGCGCTCTTCACCGCGATGTTCGCCCGCGAGGCGACGGGCGAGCGGGGGATGGAGACCGGCTTCGTGGGAGAAGCCGAGGACGAAATCGACAAACTCTTCGGAAGCTGAGGCCGCGCCCGCATGTCGCTCATCAACTACGCGTCGCGCGAGATCAACTGCAAACTCGTGTACTACGGGCCCGGGCTGGGCGGCAAGACGACCAACCTCGAGTACATCTACGAGAAGGTCGCGCCGGCCAGCAAGGGGAAAATGATCTCGCTCGCCACCGAAACCGAGCGCACTCTCTTCTTCGACTTCCTCCCGGTCGATCTCGGCACCATTCGCGGGTTCAAGACCCGGTTCCATCTCTACACCGTTCCGGGACAGGTCTATTACAACGCCTCCCGCAAGCTGATCCTGAAGGGCGTGGATGGCGTGGTGTTTGTGGGCGACAGCCAGATGGAACGGATGGAAGCCAACATCGAGTCGATGCAAAATCTGTACGACAACATGACCCAGCACGGGCTCGACCTCACCAGGCTGCCCTTCATTATCCAGTACAACAAGCGGGATCTTCCCAACGCAGCGCCGCTGGCCCAGCTCCAGGACGCGCTCAATCCGGGCTGGCCGGTCGAGGATCCGGTGCGGATGCGCCCCCTGGCCGACCCCAACCGTCCCGGGGAGATGCTGGTCCAGGAAATGGACGGCACCTGGATAGAGCGGGTACCCTACTTCGAAGCGGTGGCGCTCCGGGGCGACGGGGTGTTCGATACGCTGCGGGCCATTGCGAAACTCGTGCTCAAGACGCTCGGGTAGTCGCTGACTGCTTACCGGCCTATGAACTGGACTTTACCCAACGTCCTCACGGTGGCGCGAATCGCCATCACGCCGGTCGTCGCGGCGCTGCCGTTCATCGACGGGTACTGGCCCAAGCTCGCCGCCCTGTTCATCTTCATTGCCGCCGCGATTACCGACATCCTGGACGGCATTCTGGCCCGCCGCCACAACCAGGTCACCGACTTCGGCAAGGCTCTGGACCCCATCGCCGACAAGTTGCTGCTCCTGGCCACCCTGGTCCCCATCTGGTGGATCTCCCAGCAGCGGCACGATCTCTACGACATCCCGGTCTGGGGCAGCATTCCGCTCTGGGTCTGTTTGCTGCTTCTGGGCCGGGAGATCGCCATGACCGGGTTCCGGGTCTGGGCGCGGCGGCGCGGGGTGATCATCTCGGCGCAGGGGCCCGGCAAGCTCAAGACGGTCTTCCAGCACATTTTCATCGGTGGGACGATCGCCTGGTTCGCTTTTCGGGACGCCATGAAGCCGCTCGGCTGGGAAAGCCATCGTGCCGCGCTCTGGTGGAACCAGTTCCACGGCGCCTTCGTCGCCGTCACGCTGGCAATCGCCCTGGTGCTGACCATCTACTCCTTCGTCATCTACCTCTATCGCTATCGCGGGCTGTTCATCAGTCCGCCCCGTTGAACCTCGAGCTTGTCACCATCGGCACCGAGCTCCTGCTCGGGTTTACCGTGGACACCAATGGTGCGTTCGCGGGCCAGGCGCTGGCCGGCGCCGGGGTCCGCGTCCTGCGCCGCACCACCGTGTCCGACGACCCCTCCCTGCTGCGGGACGCGATAGCCGAGGCGCTCGGCCGCACCCGGCTGGTCCTGACGAGCGGCGGGCTGGGCCCCACCCGGGACGATCTCTCCAAAAAGGTGGTTGCGGATTTGTTCGGCCTCCCGCTCGAATTTCACGACGACCTCTGGTCCGCGCTCGTGGACCGGTTCGCGCGGATGGGGCGCACGATCTCGGACCGCAATCGCTGTCAAGCAGAGGTCCCCCGCGGTGCAACGGTGCTGCCCAATAAATGGGGGACGGCGCCCGGGCTCTGGATATCGGGGGAGCCAGGTGAGGTCATCATGCTTCCCGGCGTACCGATCGAGATGCGGGGCCTGCTGACCCACGAAGTCCTCCCCCGCCTGGCCGCCCGGGCGGGAGGTCGCGTGGTGCGGTCCCGGGTGGTGCGAACCACCGGGATCCCGGAATCGAGCCTCGCTGACCGGATCAGCCGGATC
>JANNGX010000099.1:0-13726 GCA_031404115.1 Gemmatimonadales bacterium
CGCCCTTGGCGTTCACGGTGAGCTTGGGCTTCAAGTCTCCGTTCGCCACGGCGGTGACCACCTTCACGATGCCGCGGACCTGTTCGGTGAGGTTGGCCGCCATCACGTTGACGTTGTCGGTGAGGTCCTTCCACGTCCCCGCCACGCCGGGCACCTGCGCCTGACCGCCCAGTTTGCCCTCGGTGCCGACCTCGCGCGCCACGCGGGACACCTCACCCGCGAAGGCGTTGAGCTGGTCGACCATCGTGTTGATGGTGACCTTGAGCTCGAGAATTTCGCCTTTCACGTCCACGGTGATCTTGCGCGAAAGGTCGCCTCTCGCGACCGCCGTGGTCACCTCGGCGATGTTTCGCACCTGGGTGGTGAGGTTGGCCGCGAGCAGGTTGACGTTGTCGGTGAGGTCCTTCCAGGTTCCGGCCACGCCGGACACCACCGCCTGGCCGCCCAGCTTGCCGTCGGTACCGACCTCGCGCGCCACGCGGGTTACCTCGGCCGCGAAGGAGCGGAGCTGCTCCACCATCGTGTTGAGGGTTTCCTTGAGGTTCAGGAGCTCGCCCCGCACGTCCACGGTGATCTTCTTGGACAGGTCTCCGTTGGCAATGGCCGTCGCCACCTCGGCGATGTTTCTGACCTGGGCGGTGAGGTTGCCGGCCATGAAGTTCACCGAGTCGGTGAGGTCCTTCCAGGTCCCGGCCACGCCGGGCACCTGCGCCTGGCCCCCCAGCTTGCCGTCGGTGCCGACTTCGCGGGCCACGCGGGTTACCTCGCCGGCAAAGCCGTTGAGCTGGTCCACCATGGTGTTGATGGTGTCCTTGAGCTCGAGCACTTCACCCTTCACGTCCACCGTGATCTTGCGCGAGAGGTCTCCCCGCGCGACGGCCGTCGTCACCTCGGCGATGTTGCGGACCTGCGCAGTGAGGTTGGACGCCATGACGTTCACGTTGTCGGTGAGGCCCTTCCAGGTGCCGGCCACGCCGGGCACCTGGGCCTGACCGCCGAGCTTGCCCTCGGTGCCCACCTCGCGGGCCACGCGGGTTACCTCCGAGGCGAAGGCGTTGAGCTGCACCACCATGGTATTGAGGGTGTCCTTGAGCTCCAGGATTTCTCCGGACACGTCGACCGTGATTTTCTTGGAGAGGTCGCCGTTGGCGATGGCGGTGGCCACCGCGGCGATGTTGCGGACCTGCGCCGTGAGGTTGGACGCCATGAAGTTCACTGAATCAGTCAAGTCCTTCCAGGTGCCGCCGACGCCGGGCACCAGCGCCTGTCCGCCGAGCCGCCCGTCGGTGCCGACCTCGCGGGCCACGCGGGTGACCTCGGAGGCGAAGGCGTTGAGCTGGTCCACCATCGTATTGAGGGTGTCCTTGAGCTCGAGGATCTCGCCTTTCACGTCCACGGTGATCTTGCGGGAGAGGTCTCCCTTGGCCACGGCGGTGGCCACCTCGGCGATGTTGCGCACCTGGCCGGTGAGGTTGGACGCCATCGAGTTGACCGAGTCGGTCAAGTCCTTCCAGGTACCCGCCACGCCGAGCACCTGGGCCTGGCCGCCGAGCTTGCCTTCGGTGCCCACCTCGCGGGCCACGCGGGTGACCTCGGCCGCGAAGGCATTGAGCTGGTCGACCATCGTGTTGATGGTGACCTTGAGCTCGAGCACCTCGCCCTTCACGTCGCCCGTGATCGTGCGCGAGAGGTCTCCTCTCGCCACCGCCGTCGTCACCTCGGCGATGTTGCGGACCTGGGTGGTCAGGTTGGCGGCGAGCAGGTTGACGTTGTCGGTGAGATCCTTCCAGGTGCCCGCCACGCCCGGCACAGCCGCCTGACCGCCGAGCCGCCCTTCGGTCCCAACTTCCCGCGCCACGCGGGTGACTTCCGAGGCAAATCCGTTGAGCTGGTCCACCATCGTGTTGAGGGTTTCCTTGAGCTGCAGGATCTCGCCCGACACGGTCACGGTGATCTTCTTGGACAGGTCTCCTCGCGCGATGGCCGTCGCCACTTCGGCGATGTTGCGAACCTGTCCCGTCAGGTTCGACGCCATGAAGTTCACGTTGTCGGTGAGGTCCTTCCAGGTGCCACCGACGCCCGGGTTCTGCGCCTGCCCTCCGAGCTTGCCCTCAGTGCCGACTTCGCGCGCCACGCGGGTGACTTCGCCGGCGAAGGCGTTGAGCTGGTCCACCATGGTGTTCATGGTGTCCTTGAGCTCGAGGATTTCTCCCGATACGTTGACGGTGATCTTGCGCGACAAGTCGCCGCGGGCCACGGCGGTGGTTACCTCGGCGATGTTCCGGACCTGCGCGGTGAGATTGCCCGCCATCGCGTTGACCGAGTCGGTGAGATCCTTCCAGGTTCCCGCCACGCCAGGCACGACCGCCTGACCGCCCAGCTTGCCTTCAGTGCCGACTTCCCGCGCCACGCGGGTCACTTCCGACGCGAAGGAGCGGAGCTGATCGACCATCGTATTGATGGCCTCCTTGAGCTGCAGGATTTCGCCGCGCACGTCCACGGTGATCTTGCGTGACAGGTCGCCGCTCGCCACGGCGATGGTGACCTCGGAGATGTTGCGGACCTGCGCCGTCAGGTTGCTGGCCATCGAGTTGACCGAATCGGTCAGGTCTTTCCACACGCCGCTCACCCCGGGCACCTGCGCCTGCCCGCCCAGCTTGCCGTCGGAGCCGACCTCGCGGGCCACGCGGGTTACTTCGGAGGTGAAGACGCCGAGCTGCTGAATCATGGTGTTGACGATCGTGGCGGAGCGGAGAAACTCTCCCTCGAGTGGCCGGCCGTCCACATCCAGCCGCATGGTCTGGGTCAGGTGGCCCTGGGCGACCGCCGCGATAGCCCCGGTCACTTCCGTGGTGGGCCGCAGCAGGTCGTCGATCAGGGCGTTGACCGAGGTTTCCATTTCCCCCCAGCAGCCTTTGGACTGCTCGAACTTGGTCCGTTCCCGGGTCCGCCCCTCCTTGCCGACCACCTGGCCCACCCGCTTGAGCTCCCGGGCCATGGTCTGATTGGCGGTCACGATGTCGTTGAAGGTGTCGGCGATCTTGCCGTCCATTCCCGACCAGGTGGAGGGGAGCTGGACCGAGAAATCGCCGGCCTTGACCCGCTGCAGTGCCTGCAGCAACAGGCGTTTGTCCAGCGACGTATCTTCGCTGGAATCAACGACTTGCGCTTGGCCCTTGGCATTGGTGGCGCGCTTCATGGGAGACCCCCGAATGAGAAATGGCCGTACCCCCCGCCAGATTTGTGAAATCGAGCGGCCAGGATACGGCCATGATCCGGTTCGTCGCGTCGCCGGGACGGGCGGCGCTCCGATCCGCGACGCCATGGCCGGCGTCACCTATGAACCCAGAATGTATCACGCAACTGGCCGACTGCCTACCCGGATGGGAGGGGTGCAACCGGTTGCTCGCCGAGCGCCCGTTTGACAAACGCTCCAACGGGGGGCATGATCGGGAATCCCCTGCCCAAAGGAGGCGGCCGTGAAGATTTACGGCCCTGACGCAATCCGAAACGTGGCCTTTGTCGGTCACGGAGCGAGTGGCAAGACCACGCTTGTCGACGCCCTCGCTTTCGTTTCCGGCACGAGCCGCCGTCACGGCTCGATCAAGGAAGGCAGTACGCTCACCGATTCCTCCCCCGATGAAATCGACCGCAAGCACTCTATTTCACTCGGCGTGGGTTTTGCCGAGTGGATGAATGTCAAAGTAAATCTTCTCGATACGCCGGGATACCTCGATTTTTTCGGGGAAGTGGTGTGCGGCCTCTCGGTTGCCGACGCCGCCGTCGTGGTGCTGTCCGGGGTGAGCGGGGTCGAGGTGGGCACCGAGAAATGCTGGGCCGCCTGCGACCACCATCATCTGCCCCGGATCCTGTTCGTGTCGGGCATGGACAAGGAGCACGCGAATTTCGAGCGGGTCTTCAACGACATCCGGGAGCACCTGACTCCCAAGGTGCTCCCGGTGGAGATCCCGGTTGGCGACGGGGGGCAATTCCGCGGCATCATCAATCTCTTTACCCAGACCTGCCAGCTCTTCAAGCCCGGCTCCAAGGCGGGCGAATATGAGGAGGTCCCGGTCCCGCCCGAGTACCAGGAAGCCTTTGCCCGTTACGCCGAGCAGATGACCGAAGCGGTGGCGGCCACCGACGACGTGCTGCTGGAGAAGTACCTGGCCGGGGAGAGCATTCCCCGCGAGGAGGTGGTGCCCGCGATGAAGAAGGCGATGATGGCGGGCGAGATCGTCCCGCTGTTCTGCGGCAGCGGCGAGCTGCAGCACGGAGTCCGGGCGCTGCTCACCGAGATGGTCGAGCTGTTCCCCGCGCCATCGGAGCTCCCGCCGCCGGTCAAGGCGCCGGTGGTGGGCCGGGTGTTCAAGACGATGTCCGAGCCCCATGTGGGCGACGTCTCGATCTTCCGGCTGTACACCGGCACGCTCAAGACCGGCGAGGAAGTCTGGAACGCCGAGCACAGCGTGGCGGAAAAACTGAACCACCTGTCGGTGCAGCAGGGCAAGGAGCGCCAGGACGTGTCCGAGCTTTCCGCGGGTGACATCGGCTCGGTGGCCAAGCTCCGCGACACGCACACCAACGACACCTTCAGCCGCAAGGATCACCCGGTTCGCCTTCCGCCCATCGAGTTTCCCGAGGGCGAGGCGACCAGCGCGGTGCTGGTCAAGCTGCGGGGCGAGGAAGACAAGCTCGCCGCCGGCCTCCACAAGCTGCACGAGGAGGATCCCACCTTCCACTTCGAGTACAACTCGGAGCTCGGCCAGACGCTGATCCACGGGATGGGCGAGCGTCACCTGGAGATTCTGCTGGGCCGGCTGGCGCGCAAGTACGGAGTGCACGCCGAGCTCACCCGTCCGCGGATTGCCTATCGGGAAACCTTCCGCGGCATGGCCGAGGGGCAGGGCAAGCACAAGAAGCAGAGCGGCGGCCGGGGGCAGTACGGCGATTGCCACATCCGGATTTCGCCGCTGCCCCGGGGCTCCGGCTACGAATTCGTGGACAGCATCGTGGGTGGCGTGATTCCCAACAAATTCATTCCGGCGGTCGACAAGGGCGTGACAGAAGCGAAGCTTCGGGGCCCCATCGCGGGATATCCCTGTGTGGATTTCCGGTGCGAGTGCTACTTCGGCTCCTATCACGACGTCGATTCGAGCGAGCAGGCGTTCAGGATGGCCGGCATCCTGGCTTTCCGGGCGGTGAGCGCCAAGGCGCGTCCGGTGCTGCTGGAGCCGGTCATGGCGGTGCAGGTCTGGACTCCGTCGGATGTCCTGGGTGACGTCCTGGGAGACCTGTCTCCCCGGCGGGCCCATATTCTCTCTACGGAGCAGGACGGCCGGCTCACCAAGGTCAACGCGCTATTGCCCCAGGCCGAGCTGTATCGCTATTCCACCGCGCTCCACTCCATCACCCACGGGCGCGGCACGCATCGGGAGCGGTTCCACGGCTACGCCGAGGCGCCGGCGGACGTGGCCGCGAAGGTGGCGGCGGAGCACAAGAAGGAAACGACGGGAGAAGCGGAATAGCCGTGCCTGAACGGCCGCTGATCATCGGGGTGGTGGGAGGATCGGGGTCGGGAAAGACCACGGTGACCCGGGCCATCTACGACATGGACGGCGTCGACGCGGCCTTCATCGACCAGGACGCCTATTACCGGGATCTGGGTCACCTGGCGCTGGAGGACCGCAAGCGGGTCAACTTCGATCACCCCGACGCGTTCGATACCGAGCTGCTGGTGGCGCAGCTCGGCGCCTTGCAGCGGGGCGAGGCGGTCGACAAGCCGACGTACGACTACGCCGCGCACACCCGCGCCTCCCTGACCCAGCGGGTCGAGCCCCGCGATGTGATCCTGGTGGACGGGATCATGCTCTTTGCCGATGCCCGGCTCCGCCCGTTGTTCGACATCAAGATCTATGTAGACGTGGCGGAGGATGTGCGCTTCATCCGCCGGCTGCAGCGCGACACCGCCGAGCGGGGCCGCAGCATGGACGATGTGATTCGCCAGTACCTGGCCACGGTCCGGCCGATGCACCTGGAATTCGTCGAGCCGTCCAAGCGGTACGCCGATATCATCATTCCCGAGGGCGGCTTCAACAAGATCGGCGTGGAGATGATCCAGGCGCGCGTACGTTTGGAGATCAATCGACGAGCAGTCTTGCGTTAAGACGCTGGAAGCCCGAGTGGGGCTACTGGAGCATCCCCTGGGCCCAACTCACATTGCGGCGGCCTCCCGCGCAGCCGGTCGGTCGTGCTACAGATCCTGGGCCAGGTATACCGTCGCCATGCCGCCGGTACCGAGCTCGCGCTCGATCCGGTAGCGGTCGGACAGGGCAGCGGTGAGCCGTTCAAGGACCGAGTGTTCGAGATGGGTCAGCAGACGGAGAATCTGATCCGGCAGACCCGCCGGGTGCTGGAGGCCAGGCGTTCCGAGGCGGATCTTCGCCGCCAGCTCGCCGAGCGGCACCGCGAGCTGGCGGAGAAACAGCTCGCCCTGATTGAGGCGCAGCTCGCCGGGCGGTCGGTCAAGAACTGACCGAGGTCCATCCACTGAGGTTCTGGAGAGGCCGGGGGTGAGCGGAGGATCGCGCACCCCCCGGTTTCAATTTCACGCAGGGGCATCAGAGGCAAACGGTATAGGCGTACTTCACCAGGAACGCGCGCCGCCGCATGAGCGGAGGCCGCGGCCCGGGCAGCTCCGGCCGGTCAGATGAGGGGCAATGTTTCGGGAGGAACCCGCGAGGCTTAGCGAAGATTCTGGATCGACTGCACGAAGCTCTCGATGCTCCGCGGGGCGACCCCGAATCGTTCGGCCGAGAGCCTCCACTGGTCAAAGCTGCCATCGCGGGTCGCGGTGAAATATCCCAGGCGCATCAGGCGGGCGGCGACCTCGTTGAACGGACGCAGCAGGATTCCTCCCCACCAGAGCACCGGCGTTGGAATCCGGCGGCGCCTGACCGGCACTCCCCTGTGCCTTTCGAGAAGGGTGACGACGTCGTCGAGCGACATATTGGTCGGACCGCCCAGCTCGATGATTTCGTTCTTCAAATCCTCCCTGCCGAGCACCCGTACGGACAATTCGGCCACATCCTCGACGGAGATGAAATTTGAAAGGGTCCGCCCATCTCCGAACAGGACCGCGACACCATTCTTCCGGATCCCGTCCGTCAGCATCCCCACCCACGTTTCCATGAATGCGGTGGGCCGGAGCACGACCCAGGGCACCTCGCACCCCCGGACGCAGGCGTCGATGGCGTACTTGATCCGAAAGAAATCCACCGGGCTGTCGGCTGTCATACCCAGGGCCGAGAGATACACCAGGCGCCTGACGCCGGCCTGCCGGGAGGCCTCGCACAGGGCCTCATGCGCGGCCAGGTCGGTTCGGTGGGGGCTCGAGGTCCCCTTGCCCATGACGTTGTTGACGGTCGAGTAGACCTGGCCTACTCCCTCGCATGCCCGAGCGACCGCCCCGCGGTCCAGGAGATCGACGGCAATCGCTTCGGCGCCGGCCGCGGCGAGCTGTGCCAGTTTGCCGGGGTTGCGGCCCAGCGCGCGCACGGGAACTCCTGCGGCCAGGAGTTTCCGGACCACCAGCCCGCCTACCTGCCCGGTCGCACCGGCAACAAGAATTCTGGGTTCTTGGCGGCTCATCGTCCTAGCGTCTTGGTCACCTGATCTTCTTGATCACGCGGAGGGTCCAGATGCTCGTCGGCGGAACGGCCGGGTAGTTCCCGACGCGCAGGCGCCCCAGGCTCCCAACCACAAATTTGATCGTCGACCGCCCATCTTCGATCGGCTGGCCGTCGGGCGAGCCCCCGCTTTCTCCGCTGGGGTAGTCCTGCTGGATCTGCAGCATGTCCGCCGGGGTGCAACTTCCCCGCACGGCGCCCTGGGCCGGTCCGATCCCCGGATTGGCCTTGACCCACGCTCCCCGGTCGGCCTCTCCGTACACGGTGATCTCGACATCCATGACGGCGGAGCCGGTAAGCGTGGCGATGCACCAGGCCAGCTGATCGACGGTCGGAGCGGGACGGGCTTCGCAGTAGTCCATCGCCGTGGACCGCTTGAGAGTCCCGGTGTATACCACGTCCTCATCCGGTTGCGGAGTCTCGTCCCCCCTGAGGGTTCCGGTGAGTACATCGTACCCTGCGGGATTGGCCAGGGCGTCGCAATCCTTGGACTTGGCCAGCCCGGAGTAGCCGGTGAACCGGAGCTCCACCTCGTACTCCGCGTACGGGCCGCCTCCGGCCGGCGGCGGATTACCGGGGCCGCCCGGGGCCTTCACCGGGGCATTGGGGCCCCCGACCGTCAACGTTACCACGACGTCCGTCGTCGGAGAGGCCGGGTCGTTCGACGCAACGATGACCGTGTCCAGATAACTGCCGACGGGGAGACCGGCCAGGTTGACGGCGAACGAGACGTTGAGCGGGGCACCACCGCGCGGCGGCGACACCACCAGCCAGGGCGCGGTTGGCCTGGCGATCCGCCAGGTCAGCGCCCCGGCGCCGGTGTTGGTGATCGAGATCGTCTGCGGCGGCGGATTCGGCCCGCCTACCATGCCGGAAAACGCGAGCGAGTCCGTGCTCAGGGCAATGGTCTGGGCGCCGGCATCGATGACCGGGACGCTGCAGAGCGCCAAAATGAACAATGCCGCACCCCGGATAGTCATTGCTTCACCACCTCCACTCGCCGATTCTGAGCCCGTCCCTCGGCCGTTGTATTGAGCGCCGCGGGTTTTGTGTCCCCCAGCCCCTTGGCGGTGATCCGATCCGAGGCAATCCCGAAATCGGCCACCAGCGCCGCCTTCACGGCCGCGGCTCGCGCATCACTCAAGGTCAGGTTCGTGGCCGGCGTGCCGACGTTGTCGGTGTGGCCCTCGATCAGGATCTTGAGATCGGCGTGCTCTTTCAGTGTCGACGCGATCTCCTTGAGCACCGGGCGCGACTCGGGCTTGAGCTCGGATTTGCCGGTCGCAAAGAGGATCCCCTGCGTCGCCCAGCGGCCCTTGGCGGCCAGCGCGTCGTAGAGCACGTCGGTCTCGCTCTCGGCCACCCTGATGCCGGTCAGATAGACCGCCATCCCCGGCTCTTCCCCCCCGTTGAGGAACACCCGGATCACCGAATCGCGCCTGAAGGAAAGCTCCGGGATGTTGTACATCCGGCGGTCGTTAGTGTACATCTTGAAATAGGCGCTGTCCATCAGCACCCGGACATGCGCGACCTGCCCCATGATCAGCGGTTGCATCGCCTCGGGGGTCTTCGACGGGCTGTTCGCCGCGTCCTGCCCGCTGCCGAGGATCAAAGTGCCGTGGGGATGCCAGATCACGTCGGCCGACTTATCCCCGCGATCCATCTGGGCGCCACCCTCGAACGTCATGACCTCATAGCCGCAGCAGTTGACCGCCGGAGCGACGATGTCGAATTCGAGGGTGAACCGCTGCGGAAGCCTTTTCCCGACCGGAATCAGGAACATCGACCGGCCGGTGCTTCGGAGCATCTTCACCCCATCGCGCTCGACGACTTCTACCGGGCCGCTCAGGTACTTGAGCCGGCGCGCGAAGTTCCCCACTTTGTCGTCGCTGAAGTCGGTGAAGAAGATCACCTTGCTGCCGGGTACGAAGTCGTAGTTCTCCCAGATTTTGGGGTCCTGGGCACCGAGTTGGGAAACGATAGACAGTGAGAACAACAACAGGAGGATCGGATACGGACGGATCACGGGAATCCCCAGGGTGGGCGTCAGGCCGATTCTACCGCCATATCACCCAGATCACTAGGTCGAGCAAGAGACCGGTGCAATCTGTGACCTCCGAGTCCCGACTCTGGGAGTTCAGTCACTGTACATGCTGAACTGCGCGAGATAGCCCAGAACGTGAGAATCGGCGCTGCCACTCCGGCCAGCGCCCCCAGCTTTCCGTTAACCCGCCCGCCGCCGTAGCACTCCACCCGGCGGAATTGCCGGAAATCCTCGTTGGTTACCTGGAGCGTGGTCGTCAGGGAGACGTGGGGGCCGGAGTTGGCCGCAAGTTGGCCGTTGAATCCCAGGTTGCGGGAGCCACCCTGGAACACTGGACGACGCGATCCCCGCCGCGAAGCTAGATTCCGCCGACCGCTCTCTCGGAGGCACACTGATGCGCCCCATCGTCCTGCTTGCTCTCGCCGCCACATCCGCCGTTCTGCCGCTTCGCGCCCAGGAGCGTCCGTCCGACACCCTCCTCACCGTGGGCCGCTACCTCGACTTCGAGACCGTGAGCGAGCCGCGGCCATCGCCCGACGGCTCCCAGGTGGTCTTTACCCGCCGGTCGGTGGACAAGATCAAGGACATGTTCGAGTCCGCGCTCTGGATCATGAGCGCCGACGGGACCCGGATGCGGTTCCTGGTGAAGGGCACCACGCCGAGCTGGTCTCCCGATGGCACCCGCATCGCGTATCTCGCCGAAGGCGAGCCGGGCGGCAGCCAGATCTTCGTGCGGTACATGGACGCCGAGGGGGCGGTCACCCAGATCACCCGGGTGGCGAAGAGCCCGGGAAGCCTTCGGTGGTCTCCCGATGGGAAGTCGATCGGCTTCAGCATGCAGGTGGCGAAGGACATGCCCTGGAAGATCGATCTCCCCGCCGCGCCGTCGGGTGCCCAGTGGACCAAGGCCCCGGCGGTGGTGGACAACCTGATCTACCGCGCCGACCGGACCGGCTATCTGGACATGGCGTACAGCCACATCTTCGTCGTGCCGGCTACCGGCGGAACGCCGCGACAGGTGAGCAAGGGAGACTGGAACGCGGGACCGCGCGGCGGGGGAAGCGGGTGGGATTGGCTTCCCGACGGGAGAACCCTCATCGTCTCGGGCAACGACTCGTCCGACGCCGAGCGGATGTACCAGCGTTCCAACCTGTACGCGATCGATGTGGCGAGCGGCGCTCAGCGGCGCCTGACCGCGCGAGTCGGGCAGTGGGGGAACCCGCTGGCCTCTCCCGACGGGAAGCTGATTGCCTTCCAGGGCTTCCCGGCCGAGGGCCCCTCCAGCTATCACGCCTCCGACCTGTACACCATCGCCCCCGATGGGAGCGGGATGACGCTGCGCACCCCGGGCCTCGATCGGGATCCCGGCGACGTGGCCTGGTCGACCGACGGCAAGGGGCTGTACTTCACCGTGCAGGACCGGGGCACCAGCAATCTGTGGTACGCGGCGCTGGGCGGCGCGGCGCGGCAGATCACCACCGGCACCCATCTCATCAACAATGCCGCCATTACGAAGAACGGGACAGTGTTTGCCGTCCGAACCAACTACACCCGGCCGCCCGACCTGGTCCGGTTCGACGTGAAGAAGCCGGCCGACCTGAACCAGCTCACCGACGTGAACGCCGATGTTCTGGCCGGTACCCGGATCGGGGAGGTGGAGGAGATCTGGTACACCTCGAGCAACGGAGCGCGGATCCAGGGATGGGTGGTGAAGCCGCCGTCCTTCGACCCCAGCCGGAAGTATCCGCTGCTTTTCGAGATCCACGGCGGGCCCCACGCGAATTACAATGCCGGATTCAACTACTCGTTCCAGAATTTTGCCGCGAACGGATTCGTGGTGCTCTACACCAATCCACGGGGCAGCACCGGGTATGGGACCGCGTTCGGCAACGCGATCATGCACGACTATCCCGGCGTCGACTACGACGATCTGATGGCGGGCGTCGATACGGTGATCGGGCGGGGCTACATCAACACGTCACAGATGTACGTCGGGGGGTGCTCGGGGGGCGGCGTGCTTTCGAGCTGGGTGATCGGGCACACCGATCGATTTGCCGCGGCGGCGGTGCGCTGCCCGGTGATCAACTGGCTCTCCTTTGCCGGAGAGACCGATATCCCGCTGTTCACTTACAATTTCTTCGAAAAGCCCTTCTGGGAAGATCCGACCCAGTGGCTCAAGCACTCCAGCCTGATGCACGTCGGCAATGTGAAGACCCCGACAATGCTGATGACCGGCATCCTGGACCAACGGACCCCGATGCCGCAGACCGAGGAGTATTACTCGGCCCTCAAGATGCGCGGGGTGCCCGCGGTGCTGCTGCGGTTCGAGAACGAGTGGCACGGCACCAGTTCCCGGCCGTCGAACTGGATGCGGACCCAACTTTACATGATGAGCTGGTACCGGAAGTGGGGGGGAGCTGGGAGCTCAGCGA
Organism: Gemmatimonadales bacterium; assembly: GCA_031404115.1. GTDB lineage: Bacteria > Gemmatimonadota > Gemmatimonadetes > Gemmatimonadales > GWC2-71-9 > JABFSM01. Next base: position 12,165 of record JANNGX010000099.1, read on the forward strand.
TTGGGGGAATCCCCGAGAGGTGAGCGGTGAGCAGTGACCTGTGAGCAGTGAGCGGGGAGAGGGAAGCGAAAGGCGGGAATGAACTACTCACCGCCTGTCGCTCCCCGCTCCCCGCTCCCTGTTTTCTACGGCCGTCGGTACCGCTGCAACCACTGCAGGTCGTCGTCATCGGTCCGGGCCACGTACACCGTGCCCCTGCCGAAGCCCACTACCCGGCTGTTCGGGTTGAGGGACACCTTCTTCACCAGCGCGCCGGTCTTGTCGAACACGTCGTAGGTGGGAACCTTGTCGGTGGCGGGGCGGGTTCTGAGTACCCACGCCTCACCCTCGGGCGCCACCATCAGCGCTGCCTGATTGGCGCCGTCGAACGGCGGCTTGGTATCGGCAAACTCGGGGGCCGGAGGAGTGATGTTCCCCCCGCCACCTCCGCCGCCGCCAGCACCCCCGCCTCCACCAATCCTGATCATGGTTCCCGGGTTCCTCCGCTGCTGCTCGGCAAAATCCTTCTTGTCCTGCTCGGTGACCGGGATCGCCTTGTAGGGAATCGCAGGGCCGCTGACCGGGGCTCCCCGGCCCGTGAGCCATACCACCCGGTAGGGTTCCGGGATCAGCCGCGCGATGCTTCCGTCCCCCGCGATGCCCCACGTCTCCGTGGGAATGAACCGTTTGTTGTTGCCGATGCGCATCGTGAAGTTTCCGCCCGACTGGGTACTCGAGGCCGAGTTGGGAGGGAGCTTCACATATCCTACCGTGTCGAACGTGGGCTTGACCCGATCCCATCGCATGATGGGCACCGAGTCGAGCGATCCACCGGTGGCGTTGAAGGGCGCGCCGCTGAAGTAGAGCCGGCCCCGCTCGTCGAATGCGCGTACGTTGTTGAGTCCGCCGCCCAGGACCCTCGGGCCGCGACCAGCGGCCTCGTCGGCGGTGGCGGGTGGCCGAGGCCACTCGACGAAGCCGCCCGGCTTTCCATCTGCCCCGATGATCAGGAATCGGCGATTGAGAAGATCCTGGACCAGCGTGGACCCGTCCGGCAGCGGGATCAAATTGTTGGGCAGGGCGTATTCTCCGGGGCCGTTTCCCTCGCGACCGATCTTGCTCATGGAGCGGCCCACCAGGTCCACCAGATGCACGACCTTATCCTGCTGATCCGCGACAATCACCTTCCCGGCGGGCAGCTCCCGAACCGCGCTGATCCGGGTAAACGACTCCGCGCTCTCCACGTCGGGCTTGCCCAGCACCACCGTGGTCTGGGCCTGCGCCGCCGGAAGGGCGGCCAGGGCCGCGAGGGCGCCTGCGAGCACCGGAAAACAGGTCTGACGCACGAAGCACTCCGTCGCTGGGGGTTGTCGGGTTGGGATAGCAGATGCCCCGCCCCGGGGTATGGTCGCGCCGGGGGGCTATTTTGGCTCGATGCCCCTCCTCGATCTCTCCCGGGTACCTCCCCGTCCGGTCACCCGGTTCGCGCCGAGTCCGACTGGATATCTGCACCTGGGCCACGTGGCCAATGCGGTGTGGACCTGGGGCGTGGCGCAGGCCTGCGGGGGCCGGGTCCTGCTCCG
>JANNGX010000100.1:0-9683 GCA_031404115.1 Gemmatimonadales bacterium
CTCCGACGCCTCGCTGCTCAAGCTGATCCCCCACGAGGACACGGCCGTCAACCGCTACCCGATCTCGGTCGACTGGCCCCCCGCCCCCGAGCTCGTCGGCGTACCGGCCGAAACCTGCCGGCAAACGGTGCGCGCTCGACACGGACTACCCTCCGGCCACCGGATCGGTATCGGGGTCGATCGTCTCGACTATACCAAGGGGATCGAGGAACGATTCCGGGCGGTGGAACGGCTGCTCGAGGTGCACCCGGAATGGATTGGCAAGTTCAGCTTCGTGCAGATCGGCGCGCCGACCCGCAACCGCATCGAGCAGTACCAGGACTACGAGCGCCGAGTGCGCGCCATGGCGGCCCAGATCAACCACCGCTTCGCCGCGGCTCCGCATCCGCCGATCATCCTCAAGGTCGAGCATCATCAGGCCGGGGAGATCTACGAGTACTACCGGGCCGCCGACCTCTGCATGGTGACCAGCCTGCACGACGGGATGAATCTGGTCGCCAAGGAGTTTGTGTCCGCGCGGGACGACGAGCGGGGCGTGCTGATTCTGAGCCAGTTTACCGGCGCCGCCCGCGAGCTGCCCGAGGCGCTGGTGGTCAATCCCTACGACGCCGACGAGTGCGCCGCCGCGCTGCATCTGGCCCTCGACATGCCCGCGGGGGAGCAGCGCGCCCGGATCCGCCTGATGCGCGGGCTGATCGAGGAGTTCAACGTCTACCGGTGGGCCGGCAGAATGCTTATCGATGCGGCCGGGACCCGCCGCAGAGGCCGCCTGCTGGCCCGCGCGTCGGGGGGCTTCGTCGCTCCCCGCGGCGTGGCGGGGTCCCCCTCGTCCGCGGCGTCATGATTCCCGCGAGGCCGGATTGGGCCTTCTTCTTCGACATCGACGGCACCCTGATCGAAATTGCGGACACGCCAGGCGGGGTACAGGTTGATCGCGCTTTGCAGCAACTCATCGTCGACCTGCACACGTCCACCGCCGGTGCCGTGGCGCTCATCAGCGGCCGCACCATTGACGATATCGACCGGCTCTTCCCTATGACCCTGCTGCCTGTCGCCGGGCAGCACGGGGTAGAGCGGCGTGACGCCCTGGGTGAGGTCTCCCATCATGCCTTTCCGTCGCAACGGCTCGAGTGGGCATACCGCCGGCTGGCACGCCTCGCCGAGGAGCACCCGGGACTGCTCCTGGAGCACAAGGGCCTTTCCCTCGCCCTCCACTACCGGCGCGCGCCGCACCTGGCGCGCTACGCCCTTCGCGTCGCGAGGTCGCTCCTGCCCCGGCTCGGCTCCCGATACTGCCTTCAATCCGGCAAGTGCGTCGTAGAGCTGAAGCCGGCGGGAAAGGACAAGGGGCTGGCGATTCAGGAGTTCATGCGGGAGGAGCCGTTTCGGGGTCGTACGCCGGTGTTCGTGGGCGACGATACTACCGACGAGTTCGGCTTTGCGATGGTCAACCGGCTGCACGGCCATTCGGTCAAGGTCGGCCCCGGGCCAACGGCAGCGGAATTCCGCCTGCGCAATGTGCCGCTGGTGCGCGACTGGCTGCGGCGCACCTTGACACCGCCGAGGCGCGCGTGACCCCCCTCGATCTTGCGCTGATCGGCAACGGGACGCTCGGCGTTCTCCTGGACCAGTCGGCCGACATGGTGTGGGGCTGCGTCCCGCGGTTTGACGGCGATCCGGTGTTCTGCTCCCTGCTCCGGGAACGAGGCGCCAAGGAGGACTTCGGCTTCTTTGCGCTCGAGCTTGCCGATTGCGTCCGGCGCGAGCAGGAATACCTGGTCAACACCCCGGTGGTAATCACCAGGCTGTTCGACTCCAGCGGTGGTGGCGTCGAGGTTACCGATTTTGCCCCTCGCTTCGTGCAATTCGGGCGAGTATTTGCCCCCATGATGCTGGTCCGGAAGATTCGGCGACTGTGTGGCGGACCCCGCATGCGGATACGGCTGCGCCCCGCCCGCGGCTACGGCGCGAGCCGGGCCGAGTCAAGCGTCGGCAGCAATCACCTGCGGTTTCTCGGCGGGGAACCAGTCCTCCGCCTCACCACGGATGTCTCGATCACGGCGCTGATCGAGGAACTGCCCTTTTTCCTCGAGGGCAGCGTCACGCTTCTGCTCGGCCCCGACGAGACGGTGACCGAGAACATTTCGGAGGTCGGGGAGCGTTTTCTGGCGGAGACCGTCGCCTACTGGCGGCAGTGGGTTCGCTCCCTCGCCATCCCGTTCGAATGGCAGGACGCCGTGATTCGGGCGGCCATCACCCTCAAACTGAACGTGTTCGAAGATACCGGCGCCATCATTGCGGCCATGACCACGTCGATCCCCGAATCGCCGGACAGCGGCCGGAACTGGGACTACCGGCATTGCTGGCTGCGCGACGGGTATTTCGTGGTCGACGCGCTCAATCGCCTCGGCGCCACGAGAACGATGGAGCGCTATCTCGGATGGGTCGCCAATGTCGTCGCCGACGCCCGGGACGGACGGCTGCAGCCGGTATATTCGCTGAGCGGCCGTTCCGTCACGGAAGAGCACGTCGCCCAATCGCTGCCCGGCTATCGGGGGATGGGCCCGGTGCGCATCGGCAACCAGGCACATCTGCAGGTGCAGCACGACGTGTACGGATCGGCCATCCTGGCTGCTACCCACGTCTTCTTCGACCAGCGGCTGGTGAATCGGGGAGACGAGTCACTGTTCCGCCAGCTCGAACCGCTTGGTCTGCAGGCGGCCGCGCTGTTCGATCAGCCCGACGCGGGCATCTGGGAGCTTCGGGGAACCATCCGCGTGCACACCTATTCGAGCGTGATGTGCTGGGCGGCCTGCGACCGGCTGGCCCGGATCGCGGCGCACCTGGGGCTCGGCCCACGCGCGGACTTCTGGGCCGCCGAAGCGGCCCGGATCCACGAGTTTATCTCCACCCGAGCCTGGAACCCGGAGATGAACAGCTTCGTGGCGACCCTGAACGGCACCGAGCTCGATGCGAGCCTGTTGTGCCTGAACGATCTTGGCTTCCTCAAGGCCGACGATCCGAAATTCATCGGCACGGTCCGGGCGGTTCAGCGGTGCCTGGGCCGTGGCGACTGCATTTTTCGCTACACGGAAGAGGACGATTTCGGGGCGCCCGAAAATGCGTTCCTGGTCTGCACCCTGTGGTTCGTGAACGCCCTGGCGGCAATCGGTGAGCGGGACGAGGCACGAGTGTTGTTCGAGAAGGTATTGGCCCTGCGAAACCGGCACGGCCTCCTGTCCGAGGACGTCGACCCGGTGACCGGCGAGCTGTGGGGAAACTTTGTGCAGACGTACAGCATGGTCGGACTCATCGTGGCCGCCATGCGTCTCTCCCTCCCCTGGGACGAAGCATTCTGATCGTGGCAACCCCGCGATGGGTCCTCAGCAGCCTCGGCTCGCCACTCCGGAGCATGCCGGTCTAGCTCGACTTCCTGCCCGCTCCCGGTGCACCGTCCGCCGGCCTCCCCATGGAATCCAGATACGCGCGGTCCCACGCCGCGGGTACGCTCTCCCGCGCCGAGTAGGGCCCCGGCTGGTAGCGGCGGGAGGCGATACCGATCTGGCTCTCGCCGGTGATCCGCCAATCCTGCCGGTTGGTGACATCCCAGAAATCGATCGCGTCTTGCGGATTGAAGTCGGGGCGCCCGAATGATGCGGGGTTGAACATCCACTCGCTTTCCACGAGGGTGCGGGTCGGCGACACCGGCCAGAGCGTGTAGTAATTCACGTAGTCGGGCTGGATGCTGAGCATCATGTTGGGCTGGAACGAGTAGTAATAGGCGCGACGGCGGTCTTCGTCGGGCAGCTCCGCCACGGGGAGACCGGCGGCAGCGCCACTCATCGTCACACTCACCGCCGGCTCGCTGATGACCATGTACCCGCCGAGGTACGGCCCTTCGATCAGGTCATTGGCGCCGCTCTGATAGGGCATCCGTGCCGACAGCTCGGGATGTATCACCGGACAGTGGAGGCACTCGTTGTAGTTCTGGAATATCAGCTTCCAGTTGGCCTGGACATCGTAGGACACCTGATGGCCCACCTGGAGGCCGGGGAGTCCGAAGCGGGAGAACCGGCCAATCAGGGCCGCGTGGCTCTGCTCGAACGCCACCGGCTCCTTCGCGATGTTCACGAAGAGGAACCCTTCCCACTCGGCCAGCGCCGCCTGGTGCAGCGGGTAGTCGGCCTTGTTGAAGCCGGCCACCTCGCTCATGTGGGGTGCACCGATCAGCTTGCCGTCGGTAGTATAGGTCCAGGCATGGTACTGACACTGGATGGTTTCGGACAGGTGCCCCGACTCCTCGGAGCACAGCCGGGTACCCCGATGGCGGCAGACGTTGAAGAACGCCCGCAACCGACCGCTCCGATCCCGCAGGATAATCAGGCTCTCTCCGGCCACGATCTTGACGAAGAAGTCACCCGGCTGCGCCAGCCGGCTGCTTCGCCCGACGCACATCCAGCTTCGCGCGAAGATCCGTTCCTTTTCTTCGGCAAAAATGTCCGGCGAGGTGTAGTACTCGCCAGGCATGGTATGGGCGCCCTGCTTGAAAGACGCGGACGTCTGCACAAAGGTGGTCATACGGTTGCTCCTCGGCGCTCGCGCCGATCCCGGAGTACCCGGCGGGCGGCCAGCCAGCCCGGCCCCCCCGAGATGCCGCTGCCCGGATGGGTCCCGGCGCCACACAGGTACAGACCGGAGACGGGCGTGGCATGGCGTGACGCGCCGGCCACCGGCCGCATAAACAGAATCTGATCCAGCGTCATCTCTCCCTGACTTGGAGCGCCTTCGGTCAGACCGTAGCGCTCCTCGATCTCCACCGGCGTCAGCACCTCGCAATGACGCACCAGGTCGGGAAAGCCCGGGGCCACCTTTGCGATTGCCGCGGTGACCCGGTTGCCCAGCGCGTCCCGCAACGCGGCGGTCCAGGCGCCGGCGCGGAGCCGATAGGGCGCCGACGTTGCCTGCGCCATGAGCACGTGCTTGCCCTGGGGCGCCATACCCGGCCAGCGCACGGAGGGCAGCTGCAGCTCCACATGCGGCCGTTCCGAGGCCCGGCCGTACTTGGCGTCGTCGGCGGAGCGCTCGATGTCATCCAGCGACGAGGACAGGGTGAGCGTCCCCGCCAGGGCGCCCGGGGTGCCGGTCAGTCCGGGAAAATCCGGGAGGCCGTCCAGCGCATACAGCACTCTCGCCGCGTTGCCCCTGAATCTGATATTCCGGACCGCCAGAAGGAACTCCGGGTCGAGCCAGACCGGATCCACCATGCGGAGCAGCGTCCGGGCGGGGTCCGCGCCGGAGAGCACCGTGGCCGCGGCGATCTCCTCGCCGCTTTCGAGCACCACGCCGGCGACGCTGTCGTCTTTGACCGTGATGCGAGCCACCTCCGCGCCGGTCCGCACGATCACGCCGTGGCGCTCCGCGACCATCGCGACGGCCTTCGCGAGGGCGTCGGGTCCGGCCTCCCAGTACCCGCGACCGCGGATCGCGCCGCCCTCGGCGCCCACCAGTTGGTGGAGGAGCACAAAGGCGGTTCCCCCCGAGCGGGGGCCCTGGCGGATGTTCGTCACACCCACCGCGCCGACGGCTGCCTTGAGGGGTCCGAACTCGAACCGGTCGTCCAGAAACTCCTGCACCGACATCGGCACGGTGCGGAGGAACTCTATCATGTCCTTCCGGCCCAGGCCGCGGAGCTTCCGCGCCACGCCGAGCAGGGGAAACAGCTCGCCAAGCGAGGTGGTGTCGATGTCAGGCGCGGGGAGGACGTAGAGCGATTCGAGAAGGCCGGCGAACCGGGCCAGCAGCGTGGTGAAGGCCGGCCAGGCCGCCGCATCCCGGGTGGAGTACCGGCGGATCTGCTCGGCAGCGCGCGCGGCGTTGCGCGGGAGCGGGAGCCACTCTCCTTCGCCACTCGGGACCACGACGGTGGGATCGGGCACGACGCGCGTGACGCCGGCCAGGCCCAGTTCCCTGGCCACGGCCGGAGGGAGCCAGCCGGCGTCCTGCCCCAGAGGATCGGCGCGGAAGCCCGGGGCAAACTCGGCCAGGCGACACTGGCCTCCCACGGCGGGGCTCCGCTCCAGCAGCAGCACCTTTTGCCCCGCCTTGGCCAGACAGGCCGCCGCCACGAGGCTGTTCACTCCGCCGCCGATGATGACTGCGTCGGGCGTGGCGCTCACTGGCCCACGTCCTTGAGAATCTCCAGTGCGGCCAGCCGCCCCGAGGCGCCCATGATACCGCCGCCGGGATGGGTGCCGGCACCGCACTGCCAGTAGCCCTTGACGGGCGTCCGATAGTTGGCCCACCCCGGCACCGGCCGGAAGAAGAAGAGCTGATGCAGCGCCAGCTCCCCGGCGAAGATATTGCCCTCGGTGAGGCCGGTGATGCGCTCGATATCGCTGGGCACCAGCACCTGCCGCCCGATAATGGCGCGCTTGATGTTGGGGGCGTATCGGGACAGGGTATTCACCACCGCGTCGCCGAACGCCTCGCGATTGGCGTCGGTCCAGCCGCCGATCTGGTTGTATGGCGCGTACTGGACGAAGCAGCTCATGACGTGCTTGCCCGGCGGTGCCATGCCGGGATCGATCATCGAGGGGATCACGATGTCCATGTACGGATTCTTCGAGAAGTCCCCGTACTTGGCGTCATCGTACGCGCGCTCGAGATAGTCGAGGCTCGGGCTGATGGACACGGCGCCGCGCAAGTGGGGCCCGTAGCCGGGCAGACAGGTGAAATCGGGCAGCTCCGAGAGCGCCAGGTTCACCTTGCCGGAGGAGCCGCGGAACTTGAAGCGGGAGATCGCCTCGATCACATCCAGCGGCATCTCTTTCGGATCTACCAGCTGGGTAAAGGTGCGCCGCGGGTCGAGGCAGCTCACCACCACCGTGGCTCCGATCTCTTCGCCGCTGGCGAGCGCCACCCCGGCGGCGCGGCCGCCCTTGACGATCACCTTCTCCACCGTGGCGTCGGTACGGATCTCGGCGCCGAGCGCCCTGGCGGCGCGCGCGATGGTCTCGCTGATGGCGCCGGTGCCGCCTTTCTGGAAACCCCAGGCGCGGAAGGCGCCGTCGATCTCGCCCATGTAGTGATGCAGCAGCACATACGCCGTTCCGGGGGACCGCGGCCCCAGGAAGGTGCCGATGATGCCGCTGGCCGACTTGGTGGCCTTGAGCGGATCGAACTCGAACCATTCGTCGAGATAGTCGGCCGAACTCATGGTCATGAGCTTGTGCAGTGCGTGGAACTTTTCCGCCCCCAGCGAGCGGAAGTGGCCGGCAAACTTGAGCATGCCCTTCAGGTCGGACGGCGCCAGCGAGGCAGGGTCGGGCGGCAGCATGCCCAGGATCGGCTTCACCGCCATCGCCATGTGGTGCATCAGGCGGCCGAACAGCGTCGCGGCCTCCGCATCGCGGGCCGAGTGCCGCGCCAGCTCGCGGCGGGTCAGATCGGGATCGGCCCAGGAGCCCAGGTAGTCGCCGTTGTCGAGCGGAACGACGGTGCTCTCGAGCGGAAGGATCTGCAGTCCGTGCCGCGGCAGCTCAAGATCGCGGATGATCTCGGGGCGCAGCAGGCTCACCACGTAGGAAAAGACCGAGAACTTGAACCCCGGGAAGATCTCCTCGGTAACCGCGGCGCCGCCCACCAGCGGCCGGCGTTCCAGCACGAGCACCTTCTTGCCCGCGCGCGCCAGGTACCCCGCGTTGACCAGGCCGTTGTGCCCCCCGCCGACGATGATGGCGTCGTAGAGCTTCACGACTTTTTCCGTTCGGGATCGAAGAAGGGCAGCGGCGTGACCCGCGCACGGGCCTGCAGCCGCTGATGCTCCACCGTCACTTCGATCCCGACTTCGGTGCCGGGCTCGAAGTGGGGCGCCCGCAGGTGGGCCAGTGCCAGGTACTGCTTGAGCAGCGGAGACCAGGAGCCGCTCGAGGCGTAGCCGATTTGCCTGGTGTGGCGATAGACGGGCGTGCTGACCCGCCAGGCCACCGTGGGGATCTGGGGCGGCAAACCGACCGCGGCGTAGCGGGATTCCAGGGATACCCAGTCGATCGAGAGGCCCACGAAACGCCACTCGGGGCCGCGGGCCCGTTCCGCCCGGAGGGCTCGACGGCCGTTGTAGGGGCCTTTGTCCCAGCCAACAGTCCAGTCGAGGCCCAGTTCGAGCGGCGAAGACTTCTGCGCCTCGATCAGGGCGTGATGCGACGAGTGGTAGTCCACGTCGAGCATGACGAGCCCGGCCTCGATCCGCGCCATGTCGAGGGCCCAGATGCCCGCGGGCGCGATGCCGTAGGGGCTGCCCGCCTCGACCAGCGCATCCCACACCGGCACCGCCTGCTCGGCCGGAATCCAGATTTCGTAACCCAGGTCTCCGGTGTAGCCGGTGCGGGAGATGGTAACGGGAATGTCGCGGATCGTGGTGTCGACGAGGCGGAAATATTTCAGCGCGGCGAGATCCGCGGGGCTCACCTGGGAAAGAATCGCCCGCGACAGCGGACCCTGGAGCGCCAGCGCGCCCAGCCGCTCGGACATTTCCTCGATTGCGACGTTCATCCCGGCGCCGTTCATGGAAAGCCACCGCAGATTCGGCTCGGCGCTGGTCAGTCGAAAGCGGTCCGGCGCCAGGCGACTGATGGTGCCGTCGTCGATGATCTTGCCGTGCACGTCGCACCAGGGCGTGTACATCACCTGGCCCACTTTGCACCTGGTCACGTCCCGGGTGACCATCCGGTCGAGCAGTCGGGCCGCATCCGGACCGCTGATCAGATACTTGTGAAGCGGGGACACGTCGAAGAGCGCCGCGGAGTTCCGCACCGCGGCGTACTCGCGATCGTGGACCAGCTCATACGCGCTGGCCACGGAATAGCCGGCCCAGCGGCGCCAGGCCTGGCCCTGCACCAGCGGTGCGGTGCGGGTGTGGAATGGGGTGGTCTTCAGCACGGTGACCGATTCTAGGGGATAGCCTGCCGAGTGGGTAGGGCCGGGCCCAACCTGCCTGCCGCAGCACTCGCGCCTACCGCCGAAGGAACACTCCATCGGCCTCGACCAGAACACCGGTCTTGTGGCGGACCACCGGGTAGACGCCAACAAGGTCGTAGCCCAGCCCATCGAGGATCCGGAAGTGCTCGGCGGCGGTAGGAACCCCGTCGTAGATCCGTACGAATGGCAGCTCAAGCTGGAGCGAGACAATCGGGATAGGACCCAACCCGGCCAATGCCTCGAGGTCGAAGCCCTGGGTGTCGAGCTTCAGATGGATCCGGCGGCGCGCCAGATCAGGAACCAGCTGCGGGAGCCTGGTCTCTAACCGCCAGACCGGCACCGGGATGACCCGTTCCGCGGAGAGCTTCTGGAGCAGGCCAGGTGTTGCGTCGAGGCTCGGGCCACGAAACGAGCTAAGCACCGTGTGCATGGGAATGCGAAGATCCCGCGTCTCATTCGCGTCGCCTACGGCCTCGGCCACCACACGCCACCGCGCGTCGCCCGAAATGCCCCCGGGCCAGTTCGGGGATCGGTTCGAAGGACAGGATCTCTCCAGTGTAGCCCTGCCGCCGGAGTCCGCCGGCGTACTGGCCCCGATTCGCTCCCACATCGACCACCAGGTCGAGGTGGTGAGTCTGGAACAGGTCCCGGAGGCAGAGCTCAAGAGAATCGCCGTGGAGTCTCCGAAGCAGGAAGCGACGGGCTTT
>JANNGX010000101.1:0-19179 GCA_031404115.1 Gemmatimonadales bacterium
GGCGAAGCTTTGTGACGCCGAGCCCGATTTTATTCATGATATCGAGAATCTCTTCGCGCAGCTCAGCAGCGAACTCGGTGGAGAAGATCTGGCGCAGGAGCAGATACAAGAGGTAAAATATTGCAATCAATGTGGTTGAGGCGTGCCATAATGAAAGTGTTTGGCCCTATTGACAAAAAATTTAGGCTCGACTAATTTTAGCCATTCCTCTATTTCTGTACGGCCGATTTTCAATCAGGGTGTACGCATGATGGCCCAGTCAGCCAATGAGCCGCTCACTCGGTCGGTCGAGGACTACCTCAAGGGCATCTACCGACTCTCCAGCACCGGCCTCCCGGTGTCCACGAGTGACATCGCGGAGCTGCTCGGACTGTCGGCGCCCTCGGTGAGCGGAATGATCCGGCGGCTCTCCGACCAGGCGTTGGTCGAACACGTTCCCTACCGTGGCGTGCTGCTCACTGCGGCCGGCCGCCGGGTGGCCATCCGGATGTTGCGCCGGCACCGATTGATCGAGGCCTACCTGGTGGGGTTCCTCGATTATACGTGGGACACGGTGCACGACGAGGCGGAGCGGCTGGAGCATGCGGTGTCCGAGGTCCTGATCGAGCGAATGGCTGTGGCGCTTGGCAATCCCCGCTTCGATCCGCATGGAGATCCCATCCCCGATTCCGACGGCAGGATCGACGAGCTGGTCTACACGCCGTTGGCCGAAATTCCCGGCGGAGAAACGGTGGAGATTCGCCGGGTGGCCACCAGTCAGGCCGAGCGGCTCCGCTACCTGGAAACCTCGGGTCTGATCCCGGGTACCCGGGTGACCGTCACCCGCCATCAACCGTTCCGGGGTCCGATCACCGTCTCGGCGGGGGGGCGTGAGCAAGTGATCGGGCACGAGCTGGCGCTGCAGTTGCTGTGCGTGCGGTCGGAGGCCCGATGAGCGCTGCGCCGGTCGCGCCGGTCACCCCACCACCGGTCGAGGAGCTGCTCGAAGGATGGCGCCGTCCCCGGCACCGTCCCACGCTTCCGGAGTCGTACCAATCGGTGCCGGTGCCCAAGGGTGTGGGATTTTTCCGGAAGGCACTGGCCTTTGCCGGCCCGGGGTACATGGTGGCGGTGGGATATATGGACCCGGGCAACTGGGCCACCGATATCGCCGGCGGGGCACGGTTCGGCTACACGCTGCTCAGCGTGGTGCTCATTTCCAACCTCATGGCCATTCTGCTCCAGGCGCTCGCCGTGAAGCTCGGCGTGGTGACGGGAAGGGACCTGGCCCAGGCCTGCCGCGATCACTACTCCAGGCCGGTCAGCTTTGCCTTGTGGATCCTGTGTGAAATCGCCATCGCGGCCTGTGACCTGGCCGAGGTTATCGGGTCCGCCATCGCGCTCAATCTGCTGTTCGGCATTCCGCTGATCTGGGGCGTATGCATTACCGCGGCCGATGTGCTGCTGATTCTGGCGCTCCAGACCCGGGGCTTCCGGTATCTCGAGGCCTTCGTCATCGCGCTGGTGGCGACGGTGGGCGCCTGCTTTGCCGTGGAGCTGTTCCTGGCGAAGCCGGACTTTGCCGCGATCGGACTGGGGCTGATCCCACGGGGCGAGATCATCTCCAACCCGCTCATGCTGTACATCGCCATCGGGATCCTGGGCGCCACGGTGATGCCGCACAACCTCTATCTGCACAGTTCGATCGTGCAGACCCGGCACGTGCTGCCCGATCCGGCGTCCAAGCGGGAAGCGATCCGGTTCGCGACGCTCGACTCGACGATCGCGCTGCTCTTTGCCTTCTTCATCAATGCGGCCATTCTGATTCTGGCCGCGGCCACCTTCCACCAGACCGGCAACCAGGACGTCGCCGACATTGGAGACGCCCACCGGCTGCTGGCGCCGCTGCTCGGCACCAGCCTCGCGAGCGTGCTGTTCGCGGTGGCGCTGCTCGCCTCGGGGCAGAACTCCACGATCACCGGCACCCTCGCGGGGCAGATCGTGATGGAGGGATTCCTGAACATCCGGCTTCCGGCCTGGCTCCGGCGGCTCATCACCCGGCTGATCGCCATCATCCCCGCGGTGATCGTCACGGCATTGTACGGGGAGCGTGGGGTCGGCTCACTGCTCATCCTCTCCCAGGTCATCCTGAGTCTTCAGCTCTCGTTCGCGGTGGTTCCGCTGGTGCTGTTCACCAGCCAGAAGTCGAAGATGGGAAGTTTTGCCAACGGCAGAATTCTGACCGCCAGTGCCTGGACCGTCGCGGTGGTCATCATCGGGCTCAATACCTGGCTGCTGCTGGGCGTCTTTCGGGAATGGATGGCGTAGAATGACGAATGTCACCCTGAGCGAGCGCAGCGACCGAAGGAGCGGAGTTCCGCCGCTTCGCTTCGCTCAGCGTGACGCTCTCGCCTACATGCTTGCGATCATGGCGCTGTCCGCCTGCAACGCCATCCTGCCCGGCGCGCCGAGCGAAGCCGAGATCCTGGAGGGCCCGGTGCCGGGACTGTCCCCCCAGCAGTCGGCCGCGTTTTTCGCGGGAGACGGCGAGTTTGGCCGGCGGTTTGGCGCGGTGGACGGGCTGGGCCCCATTTTCGTGGCCACGTCCTGCGAGTCCTGCCATATCGGAGACGGCAAGGGTCACCTAGCCTTCAACCTCACCCGATTCGGCCGCATGGTAAACGGCGTCTTCGATCCGATGCGTTTCGAGGGTGGTCCCCAGGTACAGAACCGGGCCATTCTCACCTACATGGCCGAAGTCGTACCGGCCGGCGTGACCGGCGTGGCCCAGTTCACCGCCCCGAGCGTCACGGGGCTCGGATTCCTGGAAGCGGTGGAAGATGCGCTTATCCTTTCCCATGCCGATCCGGCGGACGCCGATGGCGACGGGATCTCCGGCCGGGTGCAGCTCATCAACGAGTCGGAGTTCATCGCGGAGCTGGCCCGCCTCGAGCTCCTCTTCGACCCGGGCGATCCGACGCGTCACATTCCGATCAATGGCCGCTACATCGGGCGGTTCGGCAAGAAGGCCTCGGCCATCAACCTGCTGCACCAGACCGTTACGGCGTACCGGGAGGACATGGGCCTCACGACGGACCTGATCACCGAGGATCCGGTGAATCCGCAGGTCGGGGGCTTTGCCGGCGACAATGTGCCCGACCCCGAGGTGCCCTCCAACACCGTGGCCAACGTGGTGTTCTACCTGAAGACGCTGCGGGCACCGCCCCGACGCGGGGCGGAGACGGAGGATGTGAAGGCCGGCGAGGTGCTCTTTGCCCGGAACAAATGTTCGAGTTGTCACTTGCCGGCGCTGACCACCGGCGCTTCCCGCATTTCCGCGCTCAACCGCGTGACGTTTCACCCCTACACCGATCTCCTGCTCCACGACATGGGGCCGGAGCTGGACGATGGCTACACCGAGGGCTCGGCGCTCACCTCGGAATGGCGGACCCCACCGCTTTGGGGCATCGGCCTCGCCGATCGGGCCCAGGGCGGGCGGGGGTTCTTTCTGCACGATGGACGCGCCAGGAGCCTGCGCGAGGCCGTCGAGCTGCATGGCGGCGAGGCTTCCGCGGCGCGGCAGGCGTTCCGCAACCTCTCTCCCGCGGACCAGGAACGTCTTCTGGCCTTTCTCCGGTCCCTATGAATCGTCGCGAATTTGCCGGCGCGCTCGCCTGCGGGGCGGGCTTCTCGCTCAGCGGATGCATCGGGTTTCACTACGTCAGCAGCACCGTGTCCGGCAACCGGCTGATCGTGAAGATGTCGGAGCTGGGTGCGGGAAGGTTTGCCCTGGTGGACGCGCCCGGCCTCCAGCTTCCGGTGTACCTGTACCGGCTCGAGGACGGATCGTTTTCCGCGGTTTCCACCCGCTGCATGCACCGGGGCTGCCAGGTGGAGCCGGCGGCGGAGCACCTGGTCTGCCCGTGTCATGGGAGCGAGTACAGCAACACCGGCGAGGTGTTGAAGGGGCCGACGGAGCGCCCGTTGCGACGCTTTCCGGTCCACGTTTCCGGGGAGAACATTGCGATCGAGCTGCCGGCGGGTGGCGACGCGCTGTGAGGAGCGCCGTCCTGGCGGTGCTCCTGCTTGGCGTACCGCTGACCGCCGCGGCGCAGCAGGATACCGCGATGGTTCAGGGTGGCATCTACCAGCGGCCGTTCCTGGTGACATCGGGCCGCACCGCGGTGGGGGGGTACGCCGAGGCCAATGCCAACTATTTCCGGACCGACGGAGTGGGCGACGGCTTCTCGATGGAGTTCCGCCGCTTCAACATTTTCCTCTTCTCGTCGGTGGGGCGGCGCCTGCGGTTCATTTCCGAGCTCGAGTTCCAGCACGGCACCGAGGAGATCGAGTTGGAAACGGCGTTAGTGGACTTCACCATCAACCCGTCCCTGATCCTCCGCGCCGGGATCATTCTCCCCCCGCTCGGCTCGTTCAACGTCAACCACGACGGCCCCCGGTACGATTTCGTCGAGCGGCCCCTCGTCTCCACCCGAATCATTCCGGCCACGCTCTCGGAAGTCGGCTTCGGGGCGCACGGTCGGCTGGCTCCGAGGCGAGGCCTCACTCTGTCCTATGATGCGTACGTGGTCAACGGCCTGGGCGACGGCGTGGTTCAGAACAACCTGGGGCGCACCGACATTCCGAGCGGCAAGGGTGCGGAGCGGTTTGCGGAGGACAACAATGGCTCACCGGCGTTTTCGGGACGGGTGGCGGCGCAGGCGCGGCGGTGGGGTGAGCTGGGCTTGTCGTTTTACGGAGGGATCTACAACACCTTCCGGATCGAAGGCGCGCCGGTCGACGAGAAGCGGGGGCTCTCGATCGTGGCACTGGATTTCAATACCGAGGTCCGGGGGCTCGAGCTTCGGGGCGAGGCCGCCTGGGCGCACATCAATGTGCCCGGCAACCAAGCGGAGATTCTGGGGGATCGGCAGTGGGGACTGCATCTCGACGCGGTGTTACCGGTCTGGCACCCGCGAATCCGTGGGCTGCCCGATCCGGTGGTGAGCGTCGGTCTCCGGCTGGAGCGGGTGGACTTCAACCAGGGGAAGTTCAGCTCCACCGGCGACAACATCTTCGATGAAACCAGCGGGGTGACCGCCAGCGTGAGCTTCCGGCCGGCCGCCGGGACGGTGTTCCGGATCAACTACCGGCGCGAGTCTTCCCGGGATGCTCCCGGCAACCCGTCTGCCCGAACGGGCGGATTCCAGGTGGGGTTCGCGACGTACTTCTGAGTCGGGGAGACCCGCCCTTCACGTCGTGATCATTGCGAAACGCAGGAAGTAGAGCCCAAGGACGAGCAGGGCGAGGCCACTCACCACTTCCATCGCTCGTCGTCCGCGCTCGAGGCGTACGATCCAGCTCGAGAACCGTCCTGCCAGCAGCCCCAGCACGAGGAACGGGATCCCGCGGCCGACCCCGTAGGCAACGGAAATCGCCGCCCCGAACAGGGGACGGCCCAGGGCGGTGGCGACCGTCAGCAGGAGCACCAGCGGGCCCGCGGACGTGGTGATGGTTGCGACGCTGTACAGGACTCCGTAGGCCAGGGCACCTGCCAGTCCACGGCGCTGCCGCACTTCCGGGTTCGGCACTCGCCGGCGCAACACCGGCGCGAACAAACTCGCCAGTCCGGCGGTGAATGTCAGGGCGGCGGCGCCCATCGCGAACGCCGCTCTCCACCGGGTGAGCAGCCGACCCAGGATGGCCGCGGCGGTTCCCAGTACTCCCAGAGTGAGCACCAACCCGACGAAAAAGGCCAGCGCGAGCGCGACACCATGGCGGCGCTTCCCGCCATCGGGCGAGGCCCCGTTTGCACCGACGTACCCCAGAATCCCTACGCCCGCAGGGAGAGTGCAGGGTCACGTACTGGTCGAAAACATGCCCGCGGCGATGGCCACCAGGATTGCGACGACCGGTTGGTGCGCCACGGCGCCGGAGAGGCGCTCGATGAAGTCAGCCGGGTTCATTGTCGAAATCTAGCCTTGGCGCCGGCGCGTAGTGGACGGTTGCACCGATTTGCCGTATCTTGGGTTTTTCCTTCCGTCATGGGATCCCAATCCGGTGAGCGATTCCATTGCCCGGCTCTTGACTGCCCTTTCCGATCGCTACACCATCGAGCGCGAGCTCGGCGCGGGCGGGATGGCGACGGTCTATCTCGCCCGTGATCTGAAGCATGAGCGTTTCGTCGCGCTGAAGGTGTTGCGCCCCGAGCTGGGCGCCGTCATCGGCATCGAGCGGTTCCTCTCGGAGATTCGCGTCACCGCCGGGCTCCAGCATCCCCATATTCTGCCGCTGTTCGACTCGGGTCAGGCCGAGGGACTGATCTACTACGCGATGCCGCACGTAGAGGGGGAGACGCTGCGCAGCCGGCTGGATCGCGAGCGGCAGCTGCCGATCGGTGAAGCCGTCGACATCACCAAAGCGGTGGGCAGCGCGCTGGACTACGCGCATCGCCGAGGCGTCGTCCACCGAGACATCAAGCCGGAGAACATCCTTTTCCAGGACGGCCAGGCGGTGGTAGCGGACTTCGGAATCGCCCTGGCGCTGACTGCCGCGGGCGGCAAGCGGCTCACCGAAACCGGGCTGTCCCTGGGGACACCGTACTACATGAGCCCGGAACAGGCGATGGGCGACCGGCAAGTGGATGCGCGCACCGACATCTACTCCCTGGGCTGCGTGCTCTACGAAATGCTCGCGGGTGAGCCGCCCTACACCGGTCCGACGGCGCAGGCGGTCGTGGCGCGGATCCTCACCGAGCGGCCGCGTGAGCTCAGACTACTTCGCGACCGGGTGCCGCCGGCGCTCGAACGCGCGGTCGCCAAGTCGCTCGCGCGGCTCCCGGCCGACCGTTACGTCACGGCCGCCAAATTCAGCGAGGCGCTGACCGCGGCCGGCATAGAGCCATGGGGCGAGCCGGCGGTGGAGCGCAGCGTGGCCTCGGACATCACTGCCGAGCGGGATTCGGCTCGGCGCCGCCGGCCGGTGCTGGCCCGGTTCGCGCCGTGGATCGTGGCGGTGCTCGCCCTGGTCGTGGCGGCGTTCGGCTGGTTGCGCCCGCGCGGCGAACAGCCCGGTCAGGACCCGGGGGTGGTTTCCACCGAAGAGTTCCAGCGGATACTCGCGGCGGACCAGGCGGTCGTGCTCGATTCCCGGCCGCATCTCGAGTATTCGATCAGCCACATCCCCGGCGCCCTCAACGTCGCCGCGCGTCCCGGGGTGCCGATGTCCATGTACGTCTCCGATGTTGCCGAGGTGGGCCGGCTGGTCGGCGGCAATCTGAACCGGGCCATCGTGCTCTACTGCAACGGTCCCTTCTGCCCCAAGACCACGCGACTCCAGGACGAGCTCGCGATGGCCGGGTACACCGCGGTCCGGCGCTATCAGCTCGGCATTCCGGTCTGGCGCGCCTTTGGTGGCGTGACCGTCATCGAAGCCGACGGCCTCCGTCATGTTCTGGCCCGCGACCGTACCGCGATTGTGCTCGATGTGCGCGAGGCGGATGCGTTCCGGGGCGGCACGCTCCCGGGCGCCCGCAATGTGCCGCGCAGCGGAGTGCTGGAGGGCAGGGACATCGGTGAAATCAGATTGGCCAAGGACGATGGCCGGTTGCCGATGGCGGATCACAACACCCGTATCATCGTCATCGGCCGCACTGTCGGCGAGGCCCGTTTCGTGGCCCAGGCCCTCACCCACGAGGCGTTCTACAACGTCTCCTACTTTCCCGGCACCTTCGAGGAAGCGAAGGCAGCGCTGGCTCGGTGACTCCCCTCAGCCCCCGGTGGCCGGATCGTACACCCGGCGGAACTCGAGGGACCGGGGGAGCCGGTTGCTGCTCAGTTTGATCTCCAGAATCAGCTTCCGGCTGGTCGGATCGACGAAATAGGTTTCTTTCACCGTCCCCACCTTGTCCTGCTTTCGCTCGATCGTGAGCTTGCCGTCCTTCCAGCGGGCCTGGGTCTCGAGCGCGCCGCCGGAGAGGAGAATTTCCTTCACCTTGCGGCCATCGGTGGCGAGGGTCTGCATCTGGCCGCCCGCGTCACTGATGACGACGGTCGCGTCGTCCTGGCTGATCACGAGTTGCAGGACGGGTGCGATCATGGAGCTCAACTCGCGGTCTTCCGTTGCCTGATCCCGGTTGCGAGCGCCAGGCGCGCCGGGTCGGGCGCCCCGGCTGGCACCGTAGAAGACTCCGGGCCGGAGGGCGTTCCTGAGCTTGTCCTCAAAAGGATCGCTCAATTCGGTGTTCAGCTTCCAGCGTCCGGCCAGAGGCGATTGCGACCGGAGGGGCCCGGCCGCCAGCAACCCGACTCCCAACGCGAACAGCGACGGCCGGAAAGGGCGCGAACGGCGATGCATCGACACTCTGGGGGCCTCAGGGTTCAGATCCATACGACACGCCTTCCGCTGGAGTGTTAACGCCCGGGAGGCGAAAAACGTTGCGGCCGCGTCTCAGAATCGCACCGCCGCCCCTGCGGTAAAGCTCCGCCCGAGCCCGGGGAACCCGTACACCGGCTCGTACCGGGTATCGAACAGATTCTCGGCCCGGGCCCGGACCCCGATCCGTGGGTTCACTTCGTATGAACCGTATAGCCTCGCCACGGCATAGTCTCCCGGATTTACCCGCTTCGAGGGGAAGCCGTTGAAGTCGGTGTCCTGCCGATTGGCGATCAGTACGAGGCCCGCGCCGACCGTCCCCCTGGGAGTAAGCGTGAACCCCAGATCCGCGGCGAGAGTCTGGCGGGGTCGCCGGATCAGCCGTGCGAGGTATGGTTCACTCTCGGAGAGACTCCGCGCCGAAAGCATCGTCCACGCGAATCGCGCGTCCACAATGCCGGTGGCGAGCCGGCCGCTCATCTCCAGGCCGGAGGTCCGGGCGCGCTCCAGGTTGATGCTTCTGCCCAGGGCCGGGTAGTCGGCGCCCTCGAAGGCGATCAGATCGCGGAGTGAATTGTGGAACCACGTGACGGAAATCAACCCCCTTCCGCCTAACAGGCCCTGATCGATGCCGGCGTCCCAGCCGCGGGATCGTTCCGGGCGGATGCGGGGATTCGGCGCCTGAAACACGCTGCCGAATCGCGCGGCGAGGCTTGGCGGCATGAACCCCGTGCCATAGGAGGCGCGAACCTTGGTGGCTCCACCGGCGACGCTCCAGGCTCCGGTCACCCGCCAGGTGAGAGCCTGGTCGAAGGTGCTGTAGTCGTCGCTCCGCACACCGGCGGTCAGCGTGACCGGGGTGACCGGAGAAACCTGGGTCGCGGCGTAGAATGCCCAGAGCCGATCGTCCAGCGCCTCACCATCGCTGACCGCAGTGCTCCACTCACGGTTTGCGCCGGCAACCACGAGCAGGCCGGCGCTCAACCGCACCGAGTGTTGCCAGTCGATCACCCGGCGGGAGTTGGTGAGGCTGAACGTGTATTCGGGACCGCCATTGAACCGCCCGGTGCCCTGGGTAAACTGTTCCTGTCCGCCGATCACGAGGCGGCTCCGCCAGAAGGATGTCGGGCTGGCTTCGACCCAGGCCGTCCCGAGGTTGCTCTCGAAGATCGTGGTCCCGTCCGGCGTCGTATTACTGGATCGGATGTCGCCGGGGCTGACGTATCGCTGTTGCAGGCCGCGGAAGGTGGCGCCGACCGAGAGCCCGGCAAACACCCGCTGGTCGAGCCGGACCAACTCGGTTCGCTGATCCCAGCCGTTGAGCTGGCGCTGGTTGTCGGTGCCGTTGGCGGTGATTGCCGCGGTGACCCCGGTCCGGCTGGATCCAGCCGTGAAGCTGAGGCCCCCGCGCCAGGTCGAGAACGATCCGCCCTCGAGTTCGATCTGCGCTCGGCCGGGGCCGGTGCCTCGCGCCGCATCCATCGACACCACGCCGCCGAGCGCGGCACCGCCGTAGAGAATGCTCTGGGGCCCGCGCACCACCTCGAGCCGGCCCAGCCCGGTCAAATCGGCCCCGCCCAGGAAGCTACCGTAGCTGGTGTTGGCGTCGTTGACCCGAAGGCCGTCCACCAGAAGCAGTGTCTGGCTGGATGCCACTCCCCGCATGAACAGCGAAGTGACGGCCCCAGGGGCGCCGTTGCTGAACACCGCTCCTCCCGGCAGCAGCCCGAGCGCATCCTTGAGCGAATGGAGCTGGCGGCGCCGCAGCTCGGCACTGCCCAGGATATCCGCGCTGCTTCCCAGCGCGCCGGGCCGGGTTGGCGAGCGGTTGGCGGTGACGGTGATTTCCTCGAGGCGCGCGGTGTCGGGGCGCTGAGCGGTGAGGACAGTGGGGACGACAAGAACGGTGAGGATAGCGAGGACTGTGGGGACGGACATGCGCATTCTCCGGGGATCCGGCGTAGGGTCCCGACACAAATCGCCCTGCGACCTTGGGAGACGCAGGGCGAGACGGGGACCTCGGTGAGGACACCTCGGGCCCCGCTCCCCCCCCTCGAGGGAATCGTGCGGGAGCAGACGCGACCGGTCTCCTGGCTCGAGGCGCCGTCGCGGGCCTTCCCGGGGTCAAACCCCAGTGGCAGCATGAGCGACGGTGATCAGCCTCTTACAGTGGCGGGGCCGCGCCGGTGTTTCACCGGACTTCCGGGTGGCCGCGTCTGCCGTACTTCAATTGTGCGGTCAGTTTATTGGGCTGCCGCGCGCTTGGCAAGCGCTACCAGCTCGATCCATCGAGCCGGCCGGGGCAGGGGGCGCGAGCGCCATCGATACGCAGCGTATCGGCGAATGGTTATCATGTTCACCCATGAAAGTGTCCCCGCGCGCCGCGTTGCTGCTGCTGGTCCTCGGTGGGTTCGCGGGATGTGCGGTACGGAGGGCAGAGGCTCCCGAGGCGTCGGTGTACCTGACCGGAAGACCGTCGGCAGAGGGCTATCGGCTCACGCTGGTTCCTGCTCGCGGGGTGAGTATCAATGCACGGATCCGTCCGACGCTGGAGCTCGAGGGTGGGGAAGTGGTGCAGTTCGATCAGCCCTCGCTGACGGCGGACTCCTCCTACTTTGCCGCCCCCCCGCAGGCGACGGTCCATCGGGACCGGCGCCGCATGAAAGGAGTCCTGCGGCTCGGGGTGTGCCCGGCGGGCCTCAACGTGTGCCGGGCCCTGGTGGTACCGATCGACACGGTCCTCACCGCTTCCCCAAATCCAGGCTGAGCAGGAGCCCGTATCGGCTTGGGCCACGGTAAAGAAACGGGGCGGCCGACTTCGGCCGCCCCTGATGCTTCACCCGCAAGAACTGCCGGGGACCTACACACCGCCGAAGCGAAGCCCGACTACGATCGGAATGAAATTGGTCTTCGCGGGGGAGGTCTGGATCGAGATCCAGCGAGCCTCGGTGAACAAGGACGCGCTGCCTCCGAGATGGATCTGAAGGCCGCCTCCCAGGTTATAGGCAAACTTGGTCTGGTTGGCACCGTCGTTGTTGTAGAAGCCCACACCTCCGAGAAGGTAGGGATGCAGCTTGGCCGGGCGCTTACCGGGAGTCCAGACGAGATCGAAGTTGGCCCCGATCAGTTTGGCCTTTCCGAGGCTGCCTTTGGCCTCGTTTCTCAGGTATTGACCGTCGACACGACCGCCCAACATTCCATTCGCAGAGGTAATGCCGGCGACCACTTGTCCCAGCCATCCCGTATCGAAGCTATCTCCGAAGGCGCCTGTCGGGATCGAGAGACCCGCGCCGAATCCGATGTACCCGCGGGCCTGCGCATTTGCGGGACGGGCGGCAGTCGTGATGAGCAGGGCCGCTACGGCGAGGCCCACCAATTTCCGTCGCATTGAAATCTCCTTGAAAATGAATAACGCTGTTGAACACGATGAACACCAGAAACATGAACACCAATTAATCTAATCGGGTTGCAGCGAGATATGTTATGGATTCATAACATAATTCAGCGGGTGCTGATGCGAATCCCGATCGTAATCGGGATGTACCTGTGTTCCTTGGTATAGACGTAGCGGGCCTCGGTAAAGAACCAGATCTTGTTGGCATTGCCGAGGTTGAGGCCGGCGCCACCGTTTACGCCCACGCCGTTGGTGGTTTCGTCTCCCACGCTGCCAGTACCACTCCGATAGCTGAAACGGCCGTAGGTCGGTCCGAGCAGGAGGTAGGGTCGAACGCTGCCGCCGCTTGACGGGTGCAACACCAGGTCCGCGTTCAGCACGAGCATCTTGACCTTCGGTCTGACCCCCATGGTCTGCTCGTCGTAGTTCACCGAGCCGTATTGTCCGTCGAATCGGATGCTGATTTTCCCGGCTGGGGGGGCAATCCCGAGCATTAACTGGCCGTGGTAGCCCACCGAATTCACGTTGTCACCGAAGCTGGACTTGCCGGGAAGGAGTGCGCCGGCCCCCACCCCGAGCACAAGCCGAGTCTGCCCTGCCACCCCACCGGCCGCGAGCATGAGCAGGAGTCCAGTGCCCGCCATCGCACGCCCAGTAGCTCTCATGCCTACCTCACATTGACAGGGTTGCCCGTGACGCCACCACCAATATTGGGAGGGGTCCGAAATCACGCCAGCGTGACGGGTCCCGTATCGGGCGGCGGGGGCCCAAGCATGTATTTTGAGGCATGACCACCGCCGCCCCACCGGTTCTGACCAGCGAAAAGGCCCGTGAGCTGGTGGACGCCTTCGCACGAGGGTGGACCAAGGGACAAATCGATCTGATCCTTACGGTGTTCACCACTGACGCGATATTTCTCGAGACTCCCTTCGCCGACCCGCTCTCCGGCTCCGAGGCGATCCGGAAGTACTGGAGCGACGTCCCGTATCACCAGTCGGAGATCAGTGTCTCGACCGGGGAGATCTTCCTGGTGGGCCCCTGGTTCTCCACCGAGTTCAAATCGGTGTTCCGGCGCCGGCGGACCGGCGACTGGGTCGAGGCTCGGGGTGCGATGTTCTGCGAGACCGATGGGACCAGGATTTCGGAGATGCGGATGTACTGGCACCGGACGCCGTAAGTCCAACAAGTGAGAACCTGGCTGGCCTGCTGTCCTGTCGAGCGGACACTTCCAGCGCCAGGCTTAACAGTTCAAGTTCTAGTGCGGCAAAGACTTAGCGAATTTGTGGCGAGTGGCACGGATCTGGATATTGCCCTCTGAGTTGGTCGAGTGTCCATTTCTCGTCAGGTGTCGTCGTCGGTCGACAGGTCGTCTCGGAGGGACCCATGCTGACTCTGTTCGCACTACTCTCTACCATCGGCTCCGGCGCCCGGCTCGCGGAGCAGTCCCAGCCGGCCGCGGTGGTTGCCAGCGGCCCTCCAGTCCGGGTCTGGATGAACAATGATCGCCGCTTTCGTCCCGGGGACCGCGTCAGGCTGCAGGTCGACGCCGACGTTGACGGCTACCTTCTGATTCTCAACTACGACACCGATGGGCGGGTCCGGGTGCTTTTCCCTCTGGATCCCCGGGATGACGCGCGGGTACGGGCCGGGCGCCGTTACGAAGTTCGCGATGGCGACTACGCCGCCGCCTTCCGTGCCTCGGGAGACGGTACCGGCCTGATCTTCACAGCGGTGGCCCAGGATCCCTGGCGGTTCCAGGAGGTCGTGCTGGCCGACCGGTGGGACTACACCCGGATCGAGATTGATCGCGCCTCCTCGAACCCGGAAGCCGATCTCTCCAACCTGGTGCAGAGCATCGCCGGGCCGGGGGGCTTCGACTATGAAGTGACGGGGTATCGGGTGTATGGGGAGTCCACGTATTCCTACAACACCTTGGCCTATCCGAGCGGTCCCACCTACGTGTATGACGATTACCTCTATTGCAACAACTGGGGGTGGCGCTACGACGGATGCAACCGGTGGCCGAATGATGGCGGCTGGGCTTTCGGGCTCGGTTTCTATTCTGGCCACTCGCGCTATGGCAGGGGCTATGGCTACCGGAACCCCTACGGCTACTACCCGTACGGCGGCTACGGTGGCTACGGTGGCTACGGTGGCTATGGTGGCTATGGTGGCTATGGTGGCTATGGTGGCTATGGCGGGTACTACCCGTACCGGCCAGGCACCACCAATCGTGGGCCGACCATCGTCGGGCGGCCGCGCGGCTACGCGCTGCTTCCCCGAACGCCGGCCGCAGGTGTGGGCAGCTATTCGGGCGCCCTTCCCAGCGGCCGGAACTCCGCCGGCGTGCCCGACATCGACTGGCGGAGCCGGGCCCGCCCGGCCGGCGGGATCGCGAGCCGCGCCCCGTCAGGAGTGTATCGCGGTGGTGACCGGGCGCCCGACGTGGCACCTCCGGCACGCCGGGCGCGTCCCCAGGGAGTGACCTATCCGGTGTCTCGCGCGGGGGACAATCAGTCGAACGATCGCGGCCGCCGGGATCCCGAGTCCTACGCTCCTCGCGGCGGCAATGAGGGCGGGCGGTCGGCGCCCCCGGCTCGGTCCGAACCGTCGCGGCGGGATCCCCCCCCGGCGCGCGCCGAGCCCGCGCGGAGCAGTGGCGGGAGTGGTGGTGGACACTCGTCGCCGCCGCCGTCGAGGCCCCGGCGCCCATAGGGGAGCGGCGAGCGCTCCGGTGGGACCGGTAAGACGGGCGGCGTCAGCCGCCCGTCTTGCGTTGGGTATACTCCAGCGCCCACTCCAGCAGATCGGCGCCGCGCAGACCCACCTTCATGGCGGCGGCCACTGCGTCCTCTTCGGCCATCCCCTTGTCGATCATGAAATAGGGAATCAGCACGCCACCCACCCGGTTGGCGCTGGCGCAATGGAGCAGGAGCGGGAGACCCTCGCTCTGCCGAATCGCGTCGAGCGTGGCGTCCATGACCGCGTCATCGAGCGCGCCCTGCCGAACACTGACGTTCAGATAGTTCATGCCGAGCTCGCGAACCAGCGCCGGTTCATCGAAGGAACGCGGCTCCATCGGGTCGCGCAGGTCGATGACGGTCTTTACACCCCGGGCCTTGAGGGCCTCGAGATCCGCGGGGGCCGGCTGACCGGCGGTGAAGAGGTCGGGGAGGGGCTCCCCGAAGTTGGGTGGGTTAGGCATGAGGGAATGTTACCGGTGACCGGTGACCGGTGACCAGGGACCGGTAGTTCCGCTCCCCGCTTACCTTTCCTCCGTGCTGCGTCTCGCCATTGCCCAGCTCAAGCCCAGGAAGGGCGCCTACGCCGAGAATCTCGCGCAGGTAGGCGCCTTGTTCCGCACCCTGGGGGCCAGCCCCGAACCGCCCGACCTTCTGGTGATGCCCGAGGCGGCGCTCACCGGCTACTTCCTCGAGGGAGCGGTGCGGGAGCTGGCCCGCACCGCGGAGGAGCTCTACGCCGACCTGGCAGCGCAGCACGAGGCGTCCCGCGCGCCGCCCATCGATATCGCGATCGGATTTTACGAGATGTGGCGCACCCGGCTCCACAATTCGGCCCTGGTGGCTACGCTGGGTGGCGCCGAGGCGGGGATCCGGCACGTGCATCGGAAGATCTTCCTCCCCACGTATGGCCTCTTTGACGAGGAGCGCTTCGTCGAGGCGGGAGAATCGGTCTCCGCGTTCGATGCGGCGTGGGGTCGGGGCGCGGTCATCGTCTGCGAGGACGCCTGGCATTCCCTGGTGCCCACCATCGCCGCGCTGGACGGCGCCCAGATCCTGCTGGTACTGAGTGCCAGTCCTGCCCGCGGCCTCATGCCACCCGAATCGGACAATGGGTCGGCGGCGCAGCCGGGCAGCCTGCTGCGCTGGGAGCGAACGGCGCAGAGTATCGCGGGAGAGCACGGGATGTATGTGGTGCTGGCGCAGCTGGTCGGGTTTGAGGGGGGGAAGGGATTTCCCGGGGGCTCGCTCGTGGTGGGGCCCACCGGGGAGCTGCTGGCCCGGGCGCCGGTGTTCGAGGAGCACGTGCTGCGGGTGACGATCGATCTGGAGGAGATTCCCCGGATCCGGGCGGAGTCTCCACTGCTGTCGGATCTGCGGTCGCGGCTGCCGCAACTGCTCAGCGGGCTGACGGACGGGCGGACGGTGAGGAGAGAAAGACGAACTGAAAAGTATCCGTCCTCACCGTCCGTTCTCGCCCCGGAGTCGGCCCGGCTCGGCTCGGGCGGCGATCCCCTTGCCATCGACCCTGAGCTGACCCGGCGGTGGCTGGTGGAGTTTCTGCGGGACGAGGTCTGCCGGCTCCGGGGTTTCGAGAAGGGCCTGGTGGCGCTCTCGGGTGGACTCGACAGCGCGGTGGTGGCATTTCTCGCGGCGGAAGCGCTGGGCCCCGCCAACGTCACCGCGATCCGGATGCCCTACCGGGGCTCCAGCCCCGAGTCTCTCGAGCACGCCGCCCTGGTGGCCGATCAACTCGGCATCGGATTGGAAACCATCGACATCAGCGCCGCCGCGGACGGATTGACCGCCTCCCTGCCGGGCCGCCCCGACCCCCCGCGGCTGGGCAATATCCTCGCCCGGCTCAGAATGGTGGCGCTCTTCGACCGGTCCGCGGCGCTCCGCGCGCTTCCCCTGGGCACCGGCAACAAGACCGAGCGGCTGTTGGGTTACTTCACCTGGCACGCGGATGACACGCCGCCGGTCAATCCGATCGGTGACCTCTTCAAGACCCAGGTCGTGGCGCTGGCTCGGCATCTCGGCGTGCCGGATGTGATTCTCGCGAAGCCCCCGACCGCCGACCTGGTGGCGGGCCAGACCGACGAGGGCGACTTCGGCATCACCTACCCGAAGGCCGACACGATTCTCCACTGGCTGCTCCGGGGGTACGATTCCGCGCAGGTTTCGGCGCTCGGCTTTACGCCGGTGGAAATAGATCTGGTGCGCTCGCGGCTCGACTCGACCCACTGGAAGCGAAAACTTCCGACGGTGGCCGTGCTGAGCCAGACGGCGATCAACGAGTTCTATCTGCGACCGGTGGATTTTTAGGCGTGGTGCCAGACTCCCGGCCCATGTCGTACTCTCGCGGAGAGATTACGACCTTTGTCATGCCCCACATGCAGAACGTGCTGGGGGATCTGTTCGGCGGGCACCTGATGGCGCTGGTGGATCAGGCCGCGGCCGTCGCGGCTATCCGGCACGCCGGCGGGCCCGCCGTGACCAAGTCCATCGACCGGCTGGATTTTCACCAGCCGATTCCGGTCGGTGCACTGGTCACCTGCCGGTCGACCGTGGATTTCGTGGGCAACAGTTCGATGGACATCACGGTCAACGTCTACTCGGAAACCGTGAGTACCGGCGAGATGGAGCACACCCATACGGCGCATGTCGTCTTCGTCGCCATCGACGCCCACCGGAAACCGACGCGGGTTCCCCGGCTCATTCCGGAGACCGATGAGGAGCGGGCGCGGTTCGAGTCGGCCCGGATCCGGCACGAGGCGCGAAAGCGCGGGTGAGGGTGGCGCTGGTGCTCTCGGGCGGCGGCGCCAAGGCCGCGGCTCACCTGGGTGTGGTGCGCGCACTGAGGGCCGCGGGACTCACCCCCACGCGCTACGTCGGGACTTCGATGGGAGCGGTGATCGCAACGGGGCTCGCCGCCGGACTCCCTCCCGATGAGGTTGCCGAGCGCCTCTTGACGATCCGGCACCGCGATGTCTTTGCGGTAGACCGCACCGCCCTCATCAAGGGTGTCTGGGCCCGCGCGCTGCTCAAGCCCGAGGCGCTGCGGCGCACCCTGGAGCGGCTTCTGCCCGTGACGGCGTTCTCCGAGCTCACGGCTCCGCTCAGCATTACCGCGACCGACCTGGACACCGGGGACGCACTGATCTTCGGCGCCGGGGGTGCGGACGTTCCACTGCTCGAGGCGCTCTGCGCCAGCTGCGCGCTGCCGCCCTTCTTCCCGCCATATCTTCTCGGGGGGAGGCGCTGCGCCGACGGCGGCCTTCGCGAAGTGGTGCCGCTGTCGGTGGCGGGGCGCTTCGCGGCGGACCTCGTCGTCGCGGTGGATGTCGGCTCCGGATTCGACATGGAGCCCAACGCATCGGGACCCCGGCAGCCGGCGCTGATCCAGCTTCAGAACGATGCGCAGCGAGTGCTCATGGCCAGTAACACCGCGCTCAACCACGCGCTCTGGCGGGCGACGCCCTCGCGGCCCAAGCTGCTCTGGATCCGGCCGCGGGTTCGCCTGGGCGAGACGTTCGCTATGGATCAGGTTCGGTGGTATCTGGCGGAGGGCGAGCGGGCCGCGATCTCCGAGCTCGCGGCACTCCGCACTTGACGCGCGAGCCGCGACATCGAATGTTACGGGAGACCCCTAACGTCGGCGGAGGATGATGTGGCCGAAGCGCGCATCTTCACCCTCGAAGAGGCGGAGCGGACTCTCCCGCTCCTGCGCCGCATCCTGACCGATCTCCGCACCGAATACCGCGTCTGGCAGGACGCCCTGGGAGATTACGAACTCCTCACGGGCGGCACTCGCGCGGAGCAGGGAGAAACGGAGGAGCTGCTCGGTGCGCGCCGGGCCGTGACCGAGTCCGCCGACCGGATCAGCGCCTATCTCGGAGAAATCGAGGCCATCGGCTGCCTTTTCAAGGGATTCGACGCCGGCCTGGTGGATTTCTACACCCTTCGCGAGGATCGACTGGTGTTTCTCTGCTGGCGGGTCGACGAGAACCACATCACCCACTGGCACGATGTCGAAACCGGCTATGCGGGGCGGCAGCCGGTCGATGCCACGTTTCTGACCACCACCCTACATTGAGTCATCTCTACCTCGGCGCGCACATCATCGGATACGTGCTGTGGATCGGTGGCGGACTGTCCGCAATGACAGTGGGCCTTGCCATGCGCAAGGGTCCCCGGGGGGAACTGGGGGCGCTGATCGGGTTACAGGCCCGGCTGCACAACAATCTGATTCTGCCCGGCTGCGTCCTGGTGGTGGTCTCGGGGCTCCTGCTCACACTTCGCCTCTACGGCAGCGCCACGAGTGTCAACGGTTACCCGCTCCCGCTCATGATCATGCAGGGCGCCGGGCTCCTCGCCGCCGTCATCGTGCTGGTGGTGAGCTATCCGACCATCGGCCGTCTCTCGCGGCTCGACCCGGACGGAGTGCACGCGCCGCTCTTTCAGGCGCTCAGCAGGAAGATGGCCCTCGCGGGGTCGCTGAGCGGAATGTTGGCGTTTGCGGCGCTGATTGGTGGGGTGTTGATGAGGTGACCAGTGACCGGTGAGCGGGAATAGCCCCGTCACCTGCCTCCTCCACTACCGGCTCCCCGCTTTCCGCTCCCCGTTTTGCAGGTCGCTACCACCGGACACACGTCGCACCGCGCCACCCGGGCGGTGCAGACCAGTGCTCCC
>JANNGX010000102.1:0-16730 GCA_031404115.1 Gemmatimonadales bacterium
GGCCTTATCGCCGGCGCGAGGGTCCGATCCCGCCTTCGGCTCACGTACCGCCGGCAACTTCACCGCGTCAGGCGGTGGCGCCACTGCATTGGCCTTGCTCGCGTCTTTCGCGAGAGCGGGAAACGGGACTCGAACCCGCGACCCCAACCTTGGCAAGGTTGTGCTCTACCAACTGAGCTATTCCCGCGGACCGCTCGACCCCCAACCTACTGTGTTTTGCCCGCCCTTCGCAACGGCATTTTGTCGCGCCTGCGGCCGCGCCACCGACGCGAATGGAGGCGAGGGGGATCGAACCCCTGACCTCGTGAATGCCATTCACGCGCTCTCCCAACTGAGCTACGCCCCCGCTATATTCTGCTGCCCGCCGGGAGCGCGGCCGCAGCACGGCAAGGTAGTTGCCGCCCAAAGGCATGTCAAGCAAACACACCGCGTTATGCCCTGTTCAGCAGTGCCACCAGGCCCCCGCCCGCCGAGGGTTCATCCGCGATGACCAAGCCACGGAGCCGGAAGGGTGACACCACGGCCTCGATCGGCGGGTACGACGCGGAACGCGACATCCTCGAGCTGTATCTCCGCGAAGTGGCCCGATCGCCGCTGCTGACACCGGCCCAGGAAATCGTCGTGGCCCGGCGGGTCCGGGCCGGGGACGAGGAGGCAATGCACGAGCTGGTCACCAAGAACCTCCGCTTCGTGATCTCAGTCGCCAAGAAATACCAGAACCGGGGCATCGCCTTGGTGGATCTCATCGGCGAGGGCAACATCGGCCTGCTGACGGCGGCCCGGAAGTTCGATCCCGACCACGGCGTCAAGTTCATCTCGTACGCGGTCTGGTGGATCCGTCAGGCCATCCTGTCCGCCATCGCACGACACGGCCGTACCGTCCGGGTGCCGCTCAACCGGACCGCGGATCTTTCTCGGGTCATCCGGGCCACGGAGAGCCTGCGGCAGCAACTCGGTCGGGAGCCCACCGCCGAAGAGCTCGCCGGCGCCCTGACCCTCTCGGTGGAGCTGGTGCAGGCGCTTGCCTCGCTCAACACCGCCGACGTCCGGCTCGACGCCCCGATCGCCGCCGGTGGCGACCGCGCCAACCTCGAGCGCTTCATGGCCGAGGAGCAACCGGACACCGAATCGCAGGTGATGGAGCAGTTCCTGCGCGAGGAAATCGAGGCGGCGCTCGCCACGCTGTCCCCCCGGGACGCCCGAGTGCTGCGGCTCTACTTCGGCCTCGACGGCGGAACGGAGCACACGCTCGAGGAAATCGGCGATCTCTTCGGGATCACGCGGGAGCGGGTGCGCCAGCTGCGCGACCGCGCCCTCAAGAAGCTCCGCGAAGGAGAGGTTGGCCGCGCACTGGCGAGCTTTGCCGCGTGAATAGCGCGCGCGAATTCCTCACGCTCTCGGGCCGCTGGGTCGTCGAAGGCCGGCGCGCCCTCGCCGATGGGTCGATCTGGCGCCCCCAGCTCTTCCCCCAGATGCTCAAGCTCGGGGTGCAGTCGGTTCCGGTGGCGCTGTTCGTGGCGGTGTTCACCGGCATCGTGCTCGCGCTGCTCTCGTCCTATATGTTCACCCGCGCCATCCCGTTGTACTTCGTCGGCACGCTGGTCACCAAGGCGGTGATGCTGGAGCTGGGCCCGGTGCTCACGGGCATGGCATTGGCCGGCCGGGTCGGCGCCAGCGTTGCCGCCGAGCTCGGCACCATGCGGGTGACCGAGCAGGTCGACGCGCTCGAGACGCTGGCCATCAGTCCCCACGCCTACCTGGTGACGCCGCGGGTGCTTGCCGCCACGCTGATGTTCCCCGTGGTCACGGCCATGGCCATGGCGGTCGGGGTGCTGTCGGGCTGGTTCACCGCCGTCAATCTCCTGGACCTCTCCTCGGTGGAGTTCCTTCGCGGCGCGCGGCAGTTCTACAACTTCAAGGACATCTGGTTCGGGCTGGTCAAGAGCGCCAGCTTCGGCGCCGCCATCGCCACCATGGGCTGTGTTGCCGGTCTTGCCGCGCGCGGGGGGGCCGAAGGCGTCGGCATCGCCACGACGCGGGCCGTGGTGCTCGGCTGCCAGGCGATCCTGGTATTGGATGCCTTCTGGGCGCTGGTGCTGCTATGAGGAGGCGAAGCGGCTATGAGGCGAAGAGGCTCAGCCATTCACGTACCCTCCTGGCCTCATTGCCTCGTAGCCACCGACGTCATGATTGAGTTTCACGCCGTCAGCAAGCACTTCGGTGACAAGGTCGTCCTGGACCAGCTGTCGCTCACCATTCCCGAAGGCCAGACCACGGCGCTCATGGGCTTCTCCGGCACCGGAAAGAGCGTTGCCCTCAAGCACATCGTCGGGCTGCTGGAGCCGGACCGGGGCTACGTCGAGGTGGACGGCCAGGTGGTCGGCGACCTCGGCTACGACGCGCTCATGGAGCTGCGCCGGACCATCGGCTACGTGTTCCAGTTCGCCGCGTTGTTCGACTCTCTGACCGTGCGGGAAAACCTGTCGCTGGGCCTCCGCCGGCAGGGGTTGTCCGACCAGGTGGTCGCCGAGCGCGTGGCCGAGAGCCTCGCCTTGGTGGAGCTGCCCGACGTCGCCGACCGGCATCCCGCGGAGCTCTCCGGCGGCATGCGGAAACGGGTGGGAATCGCGCGGGCGATCGCGCTCCGGCCTCGCTACATTCTCTACGACGAGCCCACCACCGGCCTCGACCCGGTTACCACACTGGCGATGGACGAACTCATGATCCGCGCCCGCCGGGAGCTCGGAGCCACCAGCGTGGTCGTGACCCACGACCTGGGCAGCGCCTTCGCCGTGGCCGACCGGATCGCGTTCTTGTACGAGGGCCGGATCCGGCAGGTCGGCACGGTGCGGGAGATTCGCGAAACCGCCGATCCGCTGGTCCGCGAATTCATCAACGCACGTGCCGGCATGGGAGCACCCGCGTGAAGCGCTCGAACGAATTCGCCGTGGGTCTCACCGCGCTGATCGCGCTGGCGGTCATCGTCCTGGGGGCCATCTTTCTCGGGCAGATCCGGATCGGGCGCGGAGACGATATTCGCACCGCCCGGTTCCGTTCGGTGGGCGGGCTGGGCCCCGGGGCCAGCGTCACGCTGCGCGGCGTGAAGATCGGACGGGTCGCGGCCATCCGCGTGGCGGCGGACGACTGGGTCGAGGTGGACTTTCGCCTCAAGCCGGACCAGCGGCTTCCGGCGCGGCCTGCCGCAATCGCCGCGCCGGCCACCCTGTTCGGCGAGTGGCGGGTGAACATCCTCTCGTTCGACGAGACTGCCTCCGACCAGAGCGTCGGGCCGCAGCTGGCCGAAGCCGCGGCGGCGGGCGGACCCGTCTGGCCCGGCGCGACGCTGCCGGACATCGGCGAGATCACCCAGCAGGCCAGCCGGATCGCGGGAGACATCGGCGTCATCACCAACCGGATCGAGGGAGCGCTGGACTCGAACGCCGTCGCCGACGTGCGGGCCAGCCTCAAGGACCTGCGCGCCACGGTCGTCAAGCTCACCCAGCTCGCGAGTGCCCAGAGCGACAACCTGGGCCGCATGACCGGCAACCTCACCCGCGCGTCGGGCTCGGTCGACTCGGCCTCGCGCAGCTTCAACACGGTGATGGGCCGGGTCGACTCCGCGACGATGAAGGGCGAGCTCCAGAATCTCTTCAGCTCCACCGAACAGACCACGGTTGCCATTCGCCAGATGACCGCCGACATCCAGACGATCGTGAACGACGTGAAGGAGCGTCGCGGAAGTCTGGTGCGGGTGCTCGAGGCCAGCGATTCGTTGCTCACCAGAATCCAGAGCGGGCGGGGCACCCTCTCGCTCCTGGCCAGCGATTCGACGCTGTACCACGAGGCCACCCGCACGGTGCAGCAGCTTCGGCAGTTGATCACGGACATCCAGGCCAATCCGCGGCGCTATTTCCGATTCTCGGTGTTCTAGAGACCGGTGACCAGTGACTCATGACCGCTGGGGCAATCGTGGGTAAACGGCGACCTGAGCGCGAGGTATCCGCCGGTGGCATCGTCTTCCGGCGGGACGAGGCCGGCGTTGTCCGATTCCTCCTCATCCGGGACTCCTACGACAACTGGGGCTTTCCCAAGGGGCACCTGGAGGATCAGGAGTCCCCGGCGGACGCGGCGCTCAGGGAAACCGCGGAGGAAACCGGCCTCGCCGATCTCAAGCTGCACGGCCCGATCCGGCTGATCGACTGGCACTTCCGCTTCCGGGGCAGGTTCATCCACAAGTATTGCCATTTCTTTCTCTTCGAATCCGCCGCCGGCGAGCCGGTGCCGCAGGAGGACGAAGGCATCACGGCCTGCCGCTGGTGCACCATGGAAGAGGCGCTGCAGTCGCTCAGCTACGAGAACGCCCGTGGCGTGCTGCGCCGGGGCGGAGACATGGCCCGGACCCTCGTCGCGGTCGGGGCCGGCCGCTCGCACCCCGCCCCCCGGCCGATCGCACCTCTGTAACTCCATGCCCTCCGTCGCCGCGCTGCTCGACAGCCGGGCCGCGCTCGGCGCGCTGCGCCGGTCGATGCCGCGAGGCAGCGGGCCGGTCCTGGCGTGCCGGTCCGTGAAAGGGTTGGAATCCGCCCTCAACGGGCGGCTGCTCGAGGCGGTGGTCCTGGGCACCCGCGCAGTGCGCGAGATGGACTTCGGGCGTCTCCGGGCGCGCTACCCCGGCATTCCGGTGGTCGCGTACGGAGTGTTCCGTTCCGACGACACCGAGTTGTTGCTGGGCTGGCATAGGCTGGAGGTGGCGGCCGTGGCAGTCGAGGGCGTGGATGATCCGGTGGTGGGAGATCTGGTGATGCGACAATCAGTATCGGTCCGGCGCCGTGCCGCCCTGGCGCAGGCGCCGCGTCTGCTGCGCCTGACCGAGCCGCTGCAGCGCCGCGCCTGGGACCTGCTGGTCGCCGCCGCGGGCCGACCCCCGCGGACGGCCCTGATGGCGCGTACGCTCGGCATGTCCCGCGAGCATCTCTCCCGCCAGTTCGGCGCGGGGGGCGCACCCAATCTCAAGCGGGTGGCCGATTTGCTCACGGTCCTCGCCGCGCTGGGCCTGCTCCGCAACCCGGCCTGCACCCTGGTGCAGGTGACCACGCTGCTCGGTCTCAGTACTCCGAGCCACCTTCGCGCGATGGTGCGGCGGATTGCCGGAGTGGGGGGCGCCGAGGCGCTGGCGCTGAGTGATGCGGAGGTGCTGCGGCGATTTCTCCGGGCGAGCGGGCGCAGCAGAAAGTAGCGATGGCGAGGGACCCTGGCACGTTGCGGGCGACCTTGCCCGGATTGTGTTCTTGTGATATTTTTCACAAGCTAGAGGGCGGCCCTGTCTTACCGCGATACGAGACCGAGACCATGGCGACCGATTCGATCCTGCGCCCGGGCGAAATCAAGGGCATCCTCCTCAAGGAAATCGAGGCGGCCAACCTGTCGCAGGCCGATACGGCCGACGTCGGGACCACCCTTGAAGTGCGCGACGGCGTCGCGCGGATCTACGGCCTCAAGTCCGCGCTGGCGGGCGAGATGCTGGAGTTTACCTCGTCCGAAACCGGCGAGGTCATCAACGGGCTGGTGCTGAACCTCGAGCAGGACAATGTGGGCGCCGCGATCATGGGCGACTACCTCAAGCTCAAGGAAGGCGACGAGGTGCGCTGCACCGGCCGGCTTCTCGAGGTGCCAACCGGGCCGGGGATGCTGGGCCGGGTGGTGAACGCGCTGGGGCAGCCGGTAGACGGCCGCGGCCCGATCCAGTCGGTGGGTACCCGTCCGGTCGAGATGATCGCGCCGGGTATCATCGTGCGGCAGCCGGTCAAGGAGCCCCTGCAGACCGGCATCAAGGCCATCGACGCCATGATCCCGATTGGCCGGGGCCAGCGCGAGCTGATCATCGGCGACCGGGGCACCGGCAAGACCGCCATCGCGATCGACACGATCATCAATCAGAAGGGCACCGGCGTGAAGTGCGTGTACGTCGCCATCGGGCAGAAGCGCTCGACCGTGGCGACGGTGGTCGAGCGGCTCAAGGAAGCCGGCGCGATGGAGTTCACGGTCGTGGTGGTCGCGTCCGCCTCGGAGCCGGCCCCGCTGCAGTTCATCGCCCCGTACACCGGCTGCGCCATTGCCGAGCATTTCATGTACGTCGAGGGACAGCCGACGCTGTGCGTCTTTGACGACCTGACCAAGCAGGCGGCGGCGTACCGCCAGATGTCGCTCGTGCTCCGGCGTCCCCCGGGCCGCGAAGCCTATCCGGGCGACGTGTTTTATCTCCACAGTCGCCTGCTGGAGCGGGCCGCCAAGATTTCCGAGGATCCGGCGGTGACCAAGCTCGACCCGCGCATCAAGAAGCCGGGCGGCTCCCTGACCGCGCTGCCCATCATCGAGACCCAGGCCGGCGACGTGTCGGCGTACATCCCGACCAACGTGATCTCGATCACCGACGGCCAGATCTTCCTGACCACCGACCTGTTCTACTCCAACGTCCGCCCCGCGGTGGATGCCGGCATCAGCGTGAGCCGCGTCGGCGGCAATGCGCAGATCAAGGCGATGAAGCAGGTGGCCGGTCCGCTCCGGCTCTCGCTGGCCCAGTACCGCGAGCTCGAGGCCTTTGCCCAGTTCGGCTCCGATCTCGACGCCGCCACGCAGAAGCAGTTAGCCCGGGGGGCGCGCCTGGTGGAGGTGCTCAAGCAGCCGCAGTACCAGCCGGTGGCGGTGGAGCGCCAGGTGGCCATTATCTATGCCGTGACCAACGGGTTCCTCGACGACGTGGATCTCGCGCACATCCGCCAGTGGGAAAAGGGGTTCCTCGACTACCTCGAGACCGCCCCGGGCGATGTGATGAACCTGATCAAGTCCAAAAAGGTTCTGGACGAAGGGGTGACCGCCAGCCTCAAGGCGGCGATCCAGGCATACAAGCCGATGTTTCGGGCCGCGTAGATGGCGGGCAAAGGCGGGAAGCTCCGGGGGCGGATCAAGTCGGTCCGCAACACCCGGAAGATCACCCGGACCATGGAGCTGGTCGCGACCAGCAAGCTGAAACGGGCCCAGGACCGGGTGGTATCGGCGCGTCCCTACGCCGAGGCGCTCCGGGAAGTCATCGCGGGCCTGGTGACGCCGGAGCTGCAGGCACAGTTCCCGCTGCTGCGGCGTCCGCTGCCGCCCGCCAAGGGCGGACCGTCGCGAGCCGCGCTGATCATGATCACCTCGAACCGGGGCCTGGCCGGCGCCTTCAACGCCAATCTGATCAAGGAAGCCCGGCGCCAGATGGAGTTGCTCGAAAAGGCGGGATATACGGTGGATCTGTATGCCATCGGAAAGAAGGGCGCCGGTTTTTTCAAATACGTGAAGCGGCAGCTCGCCGCCGACCGCCAGGATATCGGCGACAAGCCGACCGCCGACCACGCCGCCAGCGTGGTGGAACCGCTCATCAAGGCCTACGAAGCGGGCGAGCTGGCCAGCGTGGACCTGGTGTACGCCAGGTTTGTGAGCGCACTCTCCACGCCCCCCACAACGGTGCGGGTGCTTCCGGTCGAGGCGCCGTCCGGCGCCGGCCGCCGCCCCGACTACATCCTCAAGCCATCGCCCGGCGCCATCCTGGAGCAGCTGCTGCCGCTGTATGTGCGCAACATGATCTACCGGGGGCTGGTGGAAACGGTGGCCGGAGAGCAGGGCGCCCGCCGAACCGCCATGAAGAATGCAACGGACAACGCCGGGGACATCATCGAATTCCTGACCCGGACCTACAACCGGCAGCGGCAGGCGGCGATCACGCAGGAGATTTCGGAGATCGTAGGCGGCGCGGCGGCCCTAGGGTAGGAAGTAACTCGACAGGCAACTCAACGGACGCAAGGGAACCGGCAAATGGCTACAGCAACCGCCACGGAAAAGAACGTCGGAACCATCGTCCAGATCATTGGACCGGTGCTCGACGTCGAGTTTGCTCCGGATCACCTCCCGGAGATCTACTCCGCCCTCCTGATTGAAGACGCGAGCGGACCGCTCCCGGTGCGCCTGGTGGTCGAAGTGCAGCAGCACATCGGCCAGAACCAGGTCCGCGCGGTGGCCATGAGCTCCACCGACGGCGTGATGCGCGGCATGCAGGCCATCGACACCGGGGGGCCGATCACGGTCCCGGTGGGCGCGGCTCCGCTGGGCCGGATCCTGAACGTGCTGGGCGAGCCGGTCGACGGCGGTCCGCCGATTCCCGCCGACACCGAGCGCTGGCCGATTCACCGCGAGACCCCGAAGTTCGTCGACCTCGAGCCCAAGACCGCGATCTTCGAGACCGGGATCAAGGTCATCGACTTGGTCGCCCCGTTCGTGAAGGGCGGCAAGATCGGCCTCTTCGGCGGCGCCGGCGTGGGCAAGACGGTCGTGATCATGGAGCTCATCAACAACGTGCAAAAAGGCCACGGTGGGAAGTCGGTCTTCTGCGGCGTGGGCGAGCGGACCCGTGAGGGCAACGACCTCTACCTCGAAATGTCCGAGAGCGGCGTTATCAAGTCGACTGCGCTGATCTACGGCCAGATGAACGAGCCGCCGGGGGCGCGCCTCCGGGTGGGTCTGACCGGCGTGACCGTCGCCGAATACTTCCGCGACATCGAGGGCCAGGACGTGCTCCTGTTCATCGACAACATCTTCCGGTTCACCCAGGCCGGCTCCGAGGTCTCGGCGCTGCTGGGCCGGATGCCGAGCGCGGTC
This sequence comes from Gemmatimonadales bacterium, assembly GCA_031404115.1. Classification (GTDB taxonomy): domain Bacteria; phylum Gemmatimonadota; class Gemmatimonadetes; order Gemmatimonadales; family GWC2-71-9; genus JABFSM01. The sequence goes on from JANNGX010000102.1 coordinate 8,692, forward strand.
GGGTATCAGCCGACCCTCGGCACCGAGATGGGCGATCTGCAGGAGCGGATCACGTCGACCAAAAAGGGATCGATCACCTCGGTGCAAGCCATTTACGTGCCCGCCGACGATCTCACCGATCCCGCGCCGGCCACCGCGTTTGCCCACCTCGACGCCACGGTGACGCTTTCCCGCGCGATCTCCGAACTGGGCATTTACCCCGCGGTGGATCCGCTCGACAGCACCAGTCGCATCCTGGACGCCAACTACGTGGGCGAGCGGCACTACAACGTGGCGGTGGGCCTTCAGCGGACCCTCCAGCGCTACAAGGCGCTTCAGGACATCATTGCCATCCTCGGCATGGACGAGCTCTCGGAAGAGGACAAGCTGATCGTCGGCCGGGCCCGCCGGCTGCAGCGTTTCCTGTCACAGCCGTTCTTCGTGGCGTCGCAGTTCACCGGCTTCGAGGGCAAGTACGTGAAACTGGAGGACACGATCGCCAGCTTCGAGCGGGTGCTCGCGGGCGAGTTCGACCACCTGCCGGAGCAGGCGTTCTACATGCAGGGCGGCATCGAGGACGTGATCGCGCGAGCCCAGGAGCTGGCAGCGTCATGATGCGGGTGCTGGTGATCAGCCCCGAGCGCGCCGTCTTCGACGGCGAGGCCGACAGCGTGGTGGCTCCCGCGTATGACGGGAAGGTGGGTATCCTTCCGCGGCACGCGCCGTTCATGACCATTCTGGGCACCGGGATGCTCTCGGTGCGGAGCGGAGGCGCCACCAGCAATTTTCATGTGCAGGGGGGCTTCCTGCAGGTCGTCTCCAACACCGTCCGCATCGTCGCCGAACACGTTCAGGGAGATCCGAATGCGCCGTAACCTGCTCACTGCCGCGTTCCTGCTCCTCGGGTCCGCTCCGCTCGCCGCCCAGTCCACCGGCACCCCGGTCTTCCACGCCCCGTACCGGGTCTTCGACCGCTACGAGATCGGCGCCAACGTGTCAGATGCCGGTAACATCGCGTTTGAGGGCTTCTACGGATTCAGCGGCAACAAGGCTTCCAAGTGGGACCTCGCGCTGCGGGGTGGGATCCTGGATCAGGGCAAGGGTGGCAACGCGGTGGTCCTGCTCGGCCTCGACGCCCGCTACCGGGTCATCGACCAGACTGAGGACTTCCCGCTCGACGGCGCGCTGATTACGGGGGTGGGCGCCAACCTGGTGAGCGGGGGTTCCCGGCTGCTGATCCCGATCGGGCTTTCGCTGGGCCGCCGGGTGACGTTTCAGGGGTCCAAGGTGAGCCTGGTGCCCTACGCCGAGCCGGTGATCGTGCCGACCTTCGGCAGCGGTGACAGCCAGGTGGCCGTGGCGCTGGGGCTGGGCGCCGATCTCCGTATCAACCGCCGCTTCGAAATCCGCCTGGGCATCGGCATCGGCGATATCGAGAACTTCTCGCTAGGCTTTTCGATCGCCCGCTGAGGGAGTCACCATGAAAATTCGCACTCGCCTGATCGTGCTCATCGCGCTCGGGGCCGCCGGCAGCACCGGCGGCCTCGTCGCACAGGTGGCCGGCCTGCCGGTCCGGAATGCCGGCGTCGGCACCGGGATCGGCATCGCCGCCGATCTCGGCTTCCCCAACACCGCCGCGGGCAAGGGCATTGCCCTGGGCGCCACCGGCGCGATCGGCCTCGGGCCGCTTGGCGTCACGGGCAGCGTGGCCACGTGGAATCCCAAAGGGCCGGGCTCCTCGATCACCTCCGTCGGGGTGACCGGCAATCTCAAGATCTTCGGTGGGCCGTTGATCCCGGTGTCGGTGACCCTGCAGGCCGGGGCAGCTCGTTACAAGGCGAGTGGGGCGTCGACCTGGCACGTACCGATCGGCGTCGGGCTCGCGCTCACGATTCCTAACCCGGTGTTCTCGATCAAGCCATGGCTGGCTCCCCGGCTGGATATCACGCGAAGCTCGCAGGGTGATATCCTCACCGACCGCTCGGCTGGCGGCAGCTCAACCTCAACGGATTTCGGCATCAGTGGCGGGGTCGACTTCGGCTTCCTCTCCGGCCTCGCGGTGCGCGTGATGTATGACCGGGTCGGCCGGGGGAGAAACGACACGCCCTCGGTCCTGAGCCTGGGCCTGGGCTTCAAGGTGGGCACGTGAGGCCGCCGCTGTACGCGCTCCTCCCGCTCCTGCTGGCCGCCTCCGGCTGCACCCAGGTGTTCGACGCTACCACACTGGGCGTCCCGGTGACCATGTCCGCCGCGCCGGGCGATCTTCCGCCCGGGAAGCCGTTCAAAATGACCGGGCACACCGTTCACGGGTTCTTCGGGCTGGTGACGATCTCCCAGGCAAGTCTCAAGAAAGGCATCGCCACGCAGCTGGTCGGGGCCGAACAGGTGGCGAACTTGAAGATCAAAACCAAGAGCCGGTGGTTCGACGTGGTCATCACCGGGCTTACGCTCGGGCTGGTCGTTCCCCGCACGGTGACCTACGAGGGCATCGTGATCGGACGGTAGCGCGAGTCCCTGATGCTAGGCGCTTCTCCTGGCCAGGCTCTCAGGGGATTGCGCGTTGGCCGCCAGCAGAGTGGGCGCGGTGTCATGGGGCCGAGTGAGAGCTGTCTCTCACCCGACGCGGGGGCAGGCAAAGTGGTTTCAATCCCCGCCTGGTGGTCGGCTCATCAGCAACTCGACGAGGCGGGCGCTCCGGGCAGCAGCCCCGACCCCGGCCTCGACGCATTCCCGGGCCCGCCGGCCCGCGGCGCGGGCGTGATCGGGGTTGCGCAGCAGCGCGAGCCAGATGGCGGCCAGTGGGTTCGCCCCCGCCTGGGTCGTCATCGCGTCCAGATCCAGCCAATCGCAAAACTCCGCCGAGACGACCACAGCGGCGCGCCGGGCCAGGAGCAGGCCTGCGTCGCGGCTGGCCTGCCACGCGGGGCCGAAGAGCACCGGTAGTCCGCACGCCGCGGGCTCGAGCACCGAATGGAGTCCCGCCTTCCCGAATCCGCCGCCGACATAGGCGATTTGTCCGGCGGCGTAGAGGGTGGCGAGCGCGCCGACCCGATCGACCACGACGAGAGGGGCTGGTTCGGCTGAGAGGCTGAGCCGTTGCGGTGCCGCAAGGCCAAACCGCGCGGCCGTCGCGTCGAGCGCGTTCAGATGCTCCGGGGTCGGCTCGTGGGGAACCAGGATGAGGCGGACCTCGGGCCGCGCGGCGTGAACAGCCGCAAACGCGGTCAGCAGGATCCGTTCGTCCTCGCTCCAGGTGGAGCCCGCCACCAGCGTCGGGGCGCCGCGTCCCAGGACGAGCAGCGGGTCGCTGGGCTGAATGGCGCGGGCCCGCTCGAGTGCGCTATCGAAACGGGGATCCCCGGTGATCTCGATCCGGGTTGCGGGGACGCCCAACTCGGCCAGCCGGGCGGCGTCCTGCTCGGAGACCGCGCCGGCCTGGCTCACCACCTGGTAACCGGGCCGGAGCAGGGCGCGCGCCGGCCAGCGGGAGCGTCCGCTCACCGGGCTTACCGTCGCCGCGATCATCCCGACAGCAATCCCTCGCGCCGCGGCCTGCGTGGCGAGTTCGGGCCAGAGGTCCAGCTTGCAGAAGACGAGTGCCGTGGGCCGGAGCGCGTCGAGGGCGGCGGCAACGTCGACCGGGCGGTCCCAGGGAAGGTAGTCGGCAAAATCCGCCGGGAAACTGCGCGCCAGCGACTCGGCCGATGGGCTGAAATGGGTATAGGCCAGTTGCCAGTCCGGATGGGACTTCCGAAGCATTCCGAGGACGACTTCGGCCTGAAGCCCTTCTCCGACCGAGGGGGCGTGCATCCAGAGTAGAGGTCGCGTCGGGTCGCGATGGGTCGCGCTCCAGGCGCGGAGGCGGTTCAGGACGCCGGCCCGGGCCTCGAGCCCGTGTGCCACCTTTGGACGGGCCCACGCGGCGATCGGCGCCAGCACCGAGCCGAGCCGGATCAGGGTCCGGTATGCAAGCGAGGTGGAGGGCACGGATAAAAGGTAAGCGGGGACCTCCTCCCTTACCTTTCCGCATGCCCGCCCCGCCACCGGTTTCCTACTGGCGCGCCACCCGCGCCCCTCGCCACAGCCTCCTCTTCGCGCTTCCGCTCCTGATGTTGTACGAGGTGCTCGCCTTCGCCCTCTCCGGTACGGAGCTCGGCCAGGTACGCAACGGGGCCGACGTGCTCCTCAAGAGCCTGTTCACGGCGCTCGGGGGCCGCTACGGGGTCGCCGCCTTCAGTGTGCTCCTGCTGGGCGCCGGGACGTGGCTGGTGATCCGGGACCGGCGGCGGAGCGGGCCGATCGTTCCGCGCTTCTTCGCGGGAATGTTTCTCGAATCCCTGCTCTATGCCCTGCTGCTCGGCGGGGTCACCAGCGCGCTCACCTCATTGCTGCTCAACGGGCGACTGATGCTGGTGGCGGCGCAAGGCTCCGCGCCGCAGGGCCTGGAGAGCTTTGCGCTGCCAACCCAGCTCATGATCTCCCTCGGGGCCGGACTCTACGAAGAGCTGCTCTTTCGGGTGATCCTGGTGTCGGGTCTGGCGGCGCTGGCTTCGAGTGTGTTCAACTGGAGACCTGCGGCGTCAGGAGTGTTTGCAGCCGTGGTGGGTGCCCTGGTGTTCTCCCTGTTCCACTACATCGGGCCCTATGGCGACGAGCTCACGCTGGGATCGTTTACCTTTCGCGCGATCGCGGGCCTCCTGTTCAGCGGGCTGTACCTGCTGCGGGGGTTCGGAATAGCCGCATGGAGCCACGCGCTGTACGACGTGATCCTCTCGGTGTTCCGCTAACACACTCTCCAGCCTTGGATGCTCCGACTGAAATGTCCCCTTCATTCCTGCGTCCCGCCGCCGCCCTCACCGGTCTCTGCCTGTTGGCCGCCCCGCTGGGGGCCCAGGGCCCTTCGCCCTGGTCGGTACTGGAGCGGACGCGCACCCGCGCCGCGGAGCCCACGACCCGGGAAATCACCCCGGCCGACCTCATGTCCCGGCTCTACGTCTTTGCCGATGATTCGATGGGTGGCCGGGAGCTCGACACTCGCGGGAATGCGATGGGTGTCGAATACCTCGCGCGGGAAGCCGCGCGGATCGGTCTGGTGCCCGCCGGCGACAATGGGACGTTCTTCCAGAAGGTCCCGCTGTCGTACCGGACGCTGGACAGCACCAGGACCTTCGCCGTCGGGGGCAGGCTCCTCAGGCCCTGGGTGGACTTTATCCCGCGCGATCAGGGAGCCGGGGCCCGCACGATCGACGGCGTTCCGTCGGTGTATGGGGGCACTTGGGGCGTTCCCGCATCCCTGATTGACGCCAGTGCCGCAGCCGGAAAGCTGGTGGTGCTCTCCGTCGCGCCGGCCGGCTATGCCCAGGGGATTCCAGGCACCGCCGCGCGGGCCGATGTCTCCGCCCGATTCCCCGACGCGGCGGGATTCGCGGTGGCTGGACTCGATGTCATGCCGAGGCAGATTATCCCCTTCTACCGGAACGCGGGCGCGTCGTTTACCCCGACGGCCCCGGCGCCAAGCTTTCTCTACCTCTCGAAAGGCCTGGGAGCGGAGCTGTTCGGCGGGAGCCTTGACAGCCTCGCGCCCGGCGCGAGCGGGCGCTCGTTCACGGGCAGCCCGACCTACGTCGACCGTTCACTCGAGTTTCCCGCCCGGAACGTGGTCGGAATTATTCCCGGCAGCGACCCCAGGCTCCGGGAGGAGTACATCGTCATCGGGGCGCACAATGACCACGTCGGCACCGTGCGGGTCCCCTTGCCACACGACTCGATCTACGTGGTGCATCATCTCTACCGCCCGCAGGGGGCGGACGGCCGGACCCCCCGGCTCACACCTGCGCAGGCGGATACCGTCAACGGAGTCCTGGCCGAGATCCGGAAGAAAACCGGCGGACGGTCGGCGTGGCCGGACTCGATCAACAACGGCGCGGATGACGATGGATCCGGAAGCGTCAGCCTGCTGGAGATCGCCGAGTGGTTTGCTGCCGCGCCGATCAAACCGAAGCGGTCGCTGCTCTTCATCTGGCACGTCGGAGAAGAGCAGGGGCTCTTCGGGTCCCAGTACTTTACTGATCACCCGACCGTTCCACGCGATTCGATCGTGGCCCAGCTCAACATGGATATGATCGGGCGCGGTGGAGCGGGGGACGCCACCGGAGAAAGCAAGGACGGGACGCTGATACGCGGTGATTCGAACTACGTGCAGCTGGTCGGCTCCCGGCGGCTCTCCACCGAGCTTGGCAACCTGGTCGAATCGGTGAACGCCTCCAGCCGGCGGCCGCTCAAGTTCGATTACGCGATGGATGCCGACGGCCATCCCCAGGTGATCTACTGCCGCAGTGACCACTATGAGTATGCGCGCTACGGGATTCCCATCGTCTTCTTCACCACCGGCGGCCACGCCGACTATCACCAGGTGACCGACGAGCCCCAGTACATCGATTACGACCGGCTGGCGCGGGTATCCCGGCTCGTAGCGGATCTGGCCGCCGCCGTCGGGAACCTCGATCACCGGGTGCTGGTGGATCAGCCGAAGCCGGATCCGAAAGGGTCGTGCCGGCAGTAGCGTCTGCTAGGGCTTCCTGGTTTTTATCTTGTACACCGAATCGAGAATGGGACGCCAGACATCGGGCGGCCACGAGCCGGACATGATTCCGCCCTCGATGTAGAACGCCGGGGTGCTTTGCGCTCCCGCCTTGGTCGCTCCTTCGGCATCCTTCCGGACCTCGTCCCTGGTCTCGGCCTTCTGAAGGCAGGAGGAGACCTTGGCTTTGGGCAGTTTCAGCGAATCGGTCAGCGAGATCAGAAACGCCGCGGGATTCTTGAGTGGCGCCCAGACCTCCTGGCGGCGATAGAGCAAGTCGTGCGCCGGCCAGAACTTGCCTTCCCGCGCGGCACACATCGCGAACTCCGCCGCCGCGACCGCATTGGGGTGCAGGGAGGTGAGCGGCAGGTTGATGAAGATCCAGCGCACCTTACCGGTAGTGATGTATTCCTTTTCCAGCGTCGGGAAGGTCTGCTCCGAGTGGCGCTTGCAGAACGGACACTGAAAATCCGACATCTCGTACACCGTCACCGGCGCCGATGCGGATCCCTTGGTGCGGGCCGCGAGGGGGTCGGTCTGGGCGCCTGCGGGCACGGCGAGGCAGAGCAGGAGCAGCGGAAGACTCAGGCGCATGGAATTCAATACCTCGGGAGTCGCCGGCCGGTGGCCGGACTCAGGCGAACGGTGTCTCCAACCAGGGGTACGTTCCAGTACCACTCGAAGTTGGGATCCTGCGGGTCGGTGGAGCGCGCGTGGATCCACCAGGTCCCCTTGTTGATCCGAAGCGAGGCCCAGCCGTCGGCCCCGGTGGTATCCGAGCTGATCATTCGCATCCGGCCAGTGGTCTGGCTGCTGCTGAGCGTATCGTACCCGGCATAGGTAGTATGTTCCCACGCCCGAGCCTCCTGCCGCAATCGCTCGATTCTGGGCCACAGCGTGTCGCGCGCGGCGCCCAGCGCGGTTCGGGCCCGCTCCATCCCGGCCGTCTGCCGGGCAAGCGAGTCGGTGAGGGTCTTCCGCGTCGCGCCGAGCTCTGCGGCCGCGGGAGACCCGGGCGGTGCGGCGGCCAGCGCTGCAGTCACGGAATCGAGTCGGCGGCTGGTTTGCTCCACCAGCCAGGCGGCGCGGCTCATGTCGAGAAACGGATCATGGAACGCCTGAAACAGACTGTCGAGTGCCTGCGTATGAGGTCGTCCAGACGGAGCGCGTCGCTCCATGGTTTCGATGAGACTGTCGCGGTCGTAGGGGAGCGCCGCCACCACGGCGCCGGAAATCGGTGTCTCGACGCCCGAAAGATCGAGTACCAGGACCTGAACCGGGACCTGGCGGGTATTGTTGCAGGCGGCAAGAAGGAGGAGGGCGAGTGCGGCCACGCGTGACATTCGCCAAAGCTATCCTGCTGGCGACGGCGCTCCAAGGCGCGGTGGCTCCCCTCGTCGGTCAGAGCGACGGCATCTCCCGGCTCTTCCCGACCCGTCCCACCGGTTACGTCACCGACGTCACCGGCACGCTCGACGCC
>JANNGX010000103.1:0-15353 GCA_031404115.1 Gemmatimonadales bacterium
TGAGGGTCATCTGTTCCATCTCGGGTCCGGGAAACCGGCCCACCGTGTCGCGCGCCGAGCCATCGGGCCCGTAGCGAACCACGGCAAGCGTGTCTCGGAAGATCCCGTCGCGCACGGCGTTCATCGTGAACGTCTGGGCCAGACCGACGATGGAGCCATCCACCATCCACCCCATCGGCACGGCGAAATCCACCGACCCGTTGACCGACGTGAAGCCCCCGGCGGTACCGCCGAGCGAAAGCGACCGTCCGACGTTTCCCTCCCGGTCCAACACCGTCAGCCGTCGCACCAGGATGTCGGACACCATCAGCGAATCTCCCGGACCGGCCCAGATGCCGACCAGGTTCTGATACTCTCCCGGCCCGCTGCCTGCCCGTCCGGTCGTCTTGAGAAGCGCACCGCTCGCGTCATAAATCCGGATTTCACTGGTCCCAGCGTTGGCGATCGCCAGGCGTCCATCGCTCAGGCGTACCGGTCCGAGCACATGGTCCACGTCGCCGACATCGACCAGCGGGCTGTCGACGACGGTCCACCCGGCATTGGCAGGCCAGGCTGGACCGGTGTTTTCGACGATCGCAATTCCGGCGCTGTCTCGGGTAGACGCCTTGCCGCCCCCTGCCGTGCCACCCGTGCACCCGGCGGCTAGCACGCAGATCCCGACGACCGTCATCCCGGCATACTTCATCCGATGGCTCATTGGCTGCTCCACTCAGATCGGGGACCGTCCCAGCGCGTCCATCACATCGCCTACGGTGTGGAAGGAGCCGGTGACCAGCACCGTCCCGGCCCCCTGCTGCACTTCCGTGAGCGCGGTTCGGAAATCCGGCTCCAGACGCCACGCCGCGCGCGCGGGGGGACGGGTGGGGTCCTGGAGCCAGCGCCGGAGCCACTCCAGGTCCCACCGGCGCCCTTCCGCGCTGGGTGTGACCGTCAGGATGCCCCGGTCGACCACGCGGTCCAGCTGCACCAGCATCTCCGGCCAGGCCTTGTCTCCGAGGATCGAGACGAGGGCGTGCACCGGTTTCCGTGGCGCCAGCTCCAGGATGGCCCGGCAGAGTGCCGCGACTCCGTCGGGATTGTGGGCCACGTCGAACAGCCACTTACCCTGCCGCTCAAGCCGCCCTGGGACCGTGGCGCCCGCAAATCCCCGGCGAATGGCGGCCTCGTCGGGCCGGTATTCGGCGGGAAGCGCCTCGAGCACCGCCCGTGCCACGGCGGCATTGCGCCGCTGGTGGCCGCCGAGAAGCGCGAGCTCCCCCTCGTAGAGCGCGTGGGGGGGAACCTCACGAATGTCGACCGTCGCTCCGGGCTCGAGGGAACGAACCGCCAGCTCCGCCTCCGAGCCCAGCACATCGAGAATGGCGCGGCGGGTTTCCCCCAGGACGAATGGCGCTCCCGGCTTGGCAATCCAGGCCTTTTCACGGGCGATCGCCTCGAGGGTCTCTCCCAGATATTTTTGGTGGTCCATCTCGATCTTGGTGACCACGCTCGCGATCGGCCGCACCACGTTGGTGCTGTCGAGTCGGCCGCCCAGCCCCACCTCGATCACCCCGATTTCAGCGCCCCGTGCCGCAAGATCGGCAAAGGCCATCGCGGTCGTGGTCTCGAAGAAGGTCGCGCCCAGCGTATCCGCGAGCGGCTTGAGCCGGGTGGTCCAGCTCGCGACCGCCCCCTCGCTGATCGGCACCTGGTCCACCATCACCCGCTCGCGGAACGAAACGAGGTGGGGTGAAGTATAGGTACCGACCCTGAAGCCCGCCGCTCGAAGCGCGGCAGCCAGCAACGTCGTGACGCTTCCCTTCCCGTTGGTTCCGCCCACGTGCACCACCGGAATCAGTGTATGCGGATTTCCGATCTCCGCGAGCAGCGCGCGGGTGGTGTCCAGCCCGAATTTGATCTGGGTGATACGCGGGTAGAGGTACGCCAGCGCATCGGAATAGGAGAGGGCCATGGGGGGGAGGCTCGCCGGGCGGCGAGCCGCTATCGGCTACTGCTCGGCTCCGGCACCTTTGGCCGCCGCAGGCGACGCGGCGCCCTGCCCGAGCATATGGCGCAGCAACCGGGCGGTCGTCTCCCGGAGCGAGCCGCGCGGCACCACTTCATCGATCTGGCCGTGCTCCAGGAGGAACTCGGAGGTCTGGAACCCCTCGGGCAGGTCCTGCCCGATGGTCTGCTTGATCACCCGCTGACCCGCAAAGCCGATCACCGCGCCGGGCTCGGCGACAATCGCATCGCCCTGCATCGCGAACGAGGCCGAGACGCCGCCGGTGGTGGGATTGGTCAGGATGGTGACGAAGGGAATGGCTTCGAACTTGAGCTGACCGATGGCGGCGGAGGTCTTGGCCATCTGCATGAGAGACAGCACCCCCTCCTGCATGCGCGCCCCACCGGAGGTACAGACCAGTACCAGCGGCAGGCGCTTGTCGGCCGAGCGGCGGGCCAGCCTCGCCACCTTCTCGCCAACCACCGAGCCCATCGACCCACCCATGAAGCCGAAGTTCATCACGCCGAGGTGGTACGGCAGGCCTTCGAGCCGCCCGAATCCGGTGTAGATCGCGTCGGAGCTGCCGGCTTTCTTTTCGGCGGCGATGAGTCGGTCAGCGTAATTCTCGAACTTGAGGGGATCCTGCGATCGCAGCCCGGCAAAGAACTCGCGCCAGGTGCCGGCGTCGGTCATCAACTCAACATATTCCTCGGCCGTGAACCGTCGGTGGTGCCCACACTCGGCGCACACGTTGAGCGCCCGGTCGAAGCGTTCCCTGATGTCGACGTGCCCGCAATTTTCGCAGCGCTCCCAGGCATCCTTCGGAATCTCCAGCTTGGTGCGCTGCGAGATACGGGCTTTGCGCTCCTTCTTGAACCACGCCATTACGGCCATAGGTCGAGGGTGGGGGTACGAAGAAGCGACAGCCAGCTCCCGAACGACCGATCAATCTGGCGCAATCCTTCGCACACCGCCAGTCCTTGACACGTAAGTCGTTGTCAAGTATCGGCATAGCCACTCAATCGTGAGTCCCACGCCACCCGAAGGACCAGCCCGACCGCCAAGGTGCAAGACAGGATGAACGACCCCCCGTACGAAAAAAACGGCAGCGGAATCCCGGTGATCGGCATGACGTTGATGGTCATGCCGACGTTTTCGAAGAGGTGGGTGAAGAACAACCCCAGGATGCCGAACACGACCAGACTGGAAAAGGGATCGGTGGCCCGTCGAGCCACCCTGAGCAGAATGAGGAAAAAGCCGAGGAACAGCCCCAGGGCACCCACCACCCCCACGAAGCCCAGTTCCTCTCCCAGGACCGCGAAGATGAAGTCGGTATACTGCTCCGGCAGATAGGCCAGCCGTTTCTGGGGTCCGTCCAGGAAACCGGTGCCCAGCAGCCCGCCCGATCCAATCGCCACCTTGGACTGGATGGCCTGGTAACCGGCATGGACCGGATCACTCTCCGGGTTGAGGAACGTGATCAGGCGGTTCTGCTGGTAGGGCTTGAGCCGGTTCCAGATCAGGATGGCCATGACGCCCATGGCCGAATTCACCAAGTAGATCAGCACGCCTTCGCTCACATAGGCGCGCCACAACACCAGCAGGAGGAACAGCAGCAGCATCCAGGCGCCCCACCAGCGGGTGTCGGCCGCCAGCAGGAGGCTCACGGCAGGTGACGCAAGCAGGAGCAGCAGCCGGGGGGAGACGCCGGTCCAGAACAGCATGGCGAACAGGATGCCGACGAAGACGATGGCGCTGCCCAGATCCGGCTGCGCCATGACGAGTAGCAGGGGGGCCCCGGCGATGAGCAGCGGCGTGATGAGCCCGCGAAGGGTTTTGGGAGGCTCACGGAGTGAGGAGAGATATCGCGCCAGGAGAAAGATCGTGGCCAGCTTGGCCAGCTCGACCGGCTGGCCGATCCGGATCCCGCCGATGGCCAGCCAGCTCTTGCTCCCGGCGGCGGTCCCCGCGCCGGTGCCGACCACCAGCGTGAGCACCAGGAGCACGAGGCCAAGAATGTAGAACCCGGGAGCGGCCCATTCGAGAATCCGGAAATTCACCCGGAAGACGATCGCCGCGCCGACCACGCCGATGCCGAGCCAGACCAGCTGGCGGATCCAGGCGCCGCGCGCCGCCACGGAAGGGACATCGGTCTGACCCGCGGAATAGACCATGAGGACGCCGAATGTGGCTAGCGCCAGCACGACCACCAGGAGCGGTCGGTCGAGTCGGTCCCGCCTCATCGACCCGCGGTATCCGGCGGGGCGACCGCTCCGGTCACCGAGTCCTCCAGAACCGGCACCCGGACCTTGGCCTTGAGGAGCGTGGAGTCGCCCGCCGTCAGGAAGCGCCGGATGACCTGCACCACATAGGGGGCGACCGACGAGCCGTGCTCCTTGGCCTCCATGATGCTGCCGACGATGATCTGGGGCTTGTCGGCCGGAGCGTATCCGAGGAACCAGCCATGGTCCTTCCCGTGCGAATTCTGCGCGGTACCGGTCTTACCGCAAACGTTGAGGTCACGGCCACCGCTGCCGGCCGCCGTGCCACTCTGGACGACCCGGCACAGGGCGGCCCGGAGCCCGGTCACCTGGGCCGGGGTGAGGCCGAGTGTACGGATGACAGTATCCCTCGGCTGGACCAGATACGGTGTGGATGAGGTGCCGTCTCCTGCGAGCGCAGAGTAGAATCGCATCATGCTGATCAGCGACTGATTGTTCTCTCCCTGCCCGATAGAGAGGTTCAAGGTGACTGCGTTGGTCCAGCCTCGTGACCCGTAGCGGTCGTTGTAGTACTTGGTGCTGGGCGGCAGGAGCGGCTTCGACTCGCTGGCCAGGTCGATGCCACTCCGGTCACTGAAGCCGAGCAGATTCCCATCCTCGAGGAGGCCGGGCAGGCCGATCCGGAGACCGAGCTGATAGAAATACACGTCACAGCTCGCCGCGATGGCGCCGGTCAGGTCGAGCGAGCCATGGCCTCCTTTCTTCCAGCACTTGAAAGGCCGGTTGCCGAACTGCAATGCGCCACGGCAGGGGGTCGGCATGTGAGTGTGGAAGTCCACCAGCCCGCGGCGCAGCGCGATAACCGCCGTGGCGAGCTTGAAGGGAGACGCCGGGGGGTAGGTGCCCCGGATCGCGCGATTGATCAGCGGTTTGGCAACGTCGGTATTGAGCGCGAACCATCGGTCGCTGGCGATCCCGCCGATGAAGTCGTTGGGATCGAAGGTCGGAGCCGAATAGATGGCCAGGATCTTGCCTTCCGGCGTCATCGCCATCAGCGCGCCACGGGTCTCCGGCAGGGCTGCGGACCACATGCTGTCGATGAACTGCTGGAGCGGCAGGTCGATCGTGGTGACGATGGGGGCGCCCGCGATCGGTGCCATTGAAGGCGAGGAAACCTGTTCCCGCACCATGCGGCCCCGCGCATCGACTTCGGTGTACTGCACACCGTCCACGCCGCGAAGGATCGAATCGTACTGCTGCTCCAGGCCGTCGCGCCCGACGTTTGAGCCCATCCGCGAGCCGGGAAACCTCCCCCGGCCGAGCTCGTCTTCCGACACTTCCCCGACGTACCCCACCAGGTGCGCCACCGCGGAACGGGGCCGGTAGACTCGGCGCGGCTCGGTCTGCACGACCAGTCCCGGCAGCAGGAAGCGATGCTCTTCCAGCTTGGAGACCGTCGCGAAGTCCGCGCCGGTGAACACCAGCGCCGGCTGATACTGCGCCGAGCGGAACCGTCGGACGATGAGCTCAGCCGCGCCGCTGTCGAGCGCCACCATCCCGCGGAGCCGGCCCAGCACGGCGCGCAGAGTGTCCACCGACGGGGCAAACAGCTTGACCGTATATCCCGGGACGTTGTCCGCGATGACCAGATTGTTCCGGTCCAGAATCGCCCCGCGGGGAGCCAGCAGTGGGACCTGCCGAAGCCGGTTTTTCTGCGACTGCATCCGGTAGTCCTCGTAGCCGACGACCTGGGCCCGGAAGAATGCCCCCGCCAACAGGAGGAAGGTGACCGCCAGCAGCGCCTGGGTGGTGGTCGACCTGTCGCGGAGCCGCTCGCCCGGGGTGCTCATGGCTCGAGCCGGATGGCAAACCAGTCGCGGAGAATCAGCAACAACAGGATGCCGGCGATGGCGCTGGAGAGGGCCTGCAGTGGCGCCCAGACCAGGAGGCCGTTCGACAATTGCGCCGAGGGAGTGCCGCTCGCGAGGAGGATGATCGCGTTGCGCACCCAGACGCCGCCGGCAAAGAGCCCCGCGTTGACCAGGACGTTGTCGGGGAAGAACACTGCCCTTCCCCACGCCGCCAGGTAGCCCACGACGGTGTTGGCCAGCGCGCCCGCGCCCAGCGTCGCCGGAGTGAGGGCGTCACTGACCATCCCGAAGGCGAACCCGGCCAGCGCGGCGAGGCCCGGTCGGGCCCGGATGGCGACGAGCATGAGCGCCAGAAAAAGAAAATCGGGAGCCGCCGGGCCGTCGAAGATTCGGGGGCGCACGTAGAAGTGAAGCGCCACCAGCACCGCGAATCCGAGGTAGAGCCGGCCATCGCCGCGGCGCGCGCTCACGGGACGATCTCCGGGGCGGCCGGCGTCCGGACGATCAGCGCGTGCGCCACATGTCCCGGGTTGGCCATTGGCGCCAGACGGTAGATCCGCTCGTATCCCAGCTCTTCACGGCGCACTCCAGCTACCCGGCCGATCGGAACACCCCTGGGATACACCCCGCCCAGCCCCGACGTCATCACCAGCGCGCCGGTGGCCACGGTGTCGCGGTACGCCACGCCGCGAAACTCGAGGAACGTTTCACTCGCGTCGGTGTTGTTGGAGGGAGCCACGATGCCCAGCGCAGCGCCGTCCTCGGTGACCGCGCTCACCCGGAAATCGGGATGGGCCCACGTCATGGCCACCGAGGTCTGGGCGCCCACGCTCACCAGGACGCCCAGGAGGCCTTCCGGAGAAACGACCGGATCGCCAGCGCGGATTCCGCTCCGGGCTCCGGCCGCCAGCAGGAGCGTTCGGCCTTCGGTCGGGCCGGTCTGGTGCAGCACTTCGGCGGGAACCGAGGTCGCCACCGTGCGGGCTCGGAGCTCGAGCAGGGCGCGCAGCCGAGCGTTCTCCGCCGAGAGCGCCGCCATCGACTGCGAGGCGAGAGCCACCGAATCCCGTTCGGCCTGAATGGCCTGGAAACGGCTCCGGCTGGTGCGGCCCTCTTCGGCCTGGCGCTGCAGCCAGAGCAGGGGTGAAAGCACGGTGTCCCGCAGCGCGGTCGCGATGCTTTGACTCCAGCGATCCGGCAGCGCGATCGCCGCTGCGGACAGCAGAAGACAGACGAGCAGAAGGAGGGTGTCGCTCCGTGAGGTGGCGCGGCCCGGAGCCCGGATCATGTCAGGAGGTGAGAACGCTCCGATACTTTTCGTAGTCGTCGAGGATGCGCCCGGTGCCGCGAACCACACAGGTCAGCGGGTCTTCGTCGACGTGAATGGGCAGGCCGGTTTCCTGCTGCAGCAGCAGATCGAGACCCCGGATCAGCGCGCCGCCACCGGTCATGATGATGCCCCGGTCCACGATGTCGCTGGCCAGCTCCGGCGGGGTGATTTCCAGCGCCCGCCGCACCGCGTCCACCACCTGCTGGATTGGCTCCTGGATCGCCTCGCGAATTTCGCTCGAATGCACCCGGACCGTCTTGGGGATGCCCGAGACCAGGTCGCGGCCCTTCACTTCCATTTCCCGCTCCTCGCCGGTGGGATAGGCGGAGCCGATTTTGATCTTGATGGCTTCGGCAGTGGGCTCGCCCACGAGGAGGTTGTAATTCTTTCGCATGAACTGCACGATCGCCTGGTCGAGCTCGTCCCCGCCGGTGCGAATCGAGGTGTCGGAGACGATGCCCGACAGCGCGATCACCGCGATTTCCGTCGTGCCGCCACCGATGTCGATGACCATGTTGCCGGTGGGCGTTTCCACCGGGAGGCCAACGCCGATGGCTGCCGCCATCGGCTCCGCCACCATGAGTACCTGCTTGGCGCCCGCCGTCTCGGCGGAATCGCGGACCGCGCGGCGCTCCACCTCGGTGATCCCGGAGGGAACGCAGACGATGACCCGCGGCTTCACCCGGAAGAGATGCTTGTCGATAATGGTCTTCAGAAAATAGCGCAACATTTTTTCGGTCACGTCGAAGTCGGCAATTACGCCGTCCTTGAGTGGCCGGATCGCGATGATCCCCTCGGGCGTGCGGCCCAGCATCCGCTTCGCTTCGAGTCCGATGCCTTTGATTTTCCCGGTAGACCGCTCCAGCGCCACGACCGACGGCTCGTTCAGAACGATGCCTTCGCCCTTGACGTAAATCAGGGTATTGGCCGTGCCAAGATCGACAGCGATCTCGTTCGCCGGCAGCAGATTGAGGAATTTCCAGGAAGAAAAAAGCGACACGGCAGCAACCGGGGTGAACTTGATGCTAACCTAATGGCACGCTTGGACTTCTACAAGCGGGCAAAAGTACTGCCTTAGCCTCCCAAGCCGGTGCTCCCGAACCCGCCAGCCCCCCGCGCAGTCTCGGGCAACGAATCAACCGTTCGGAATTCAGCCGGTTCGACCCGGGCCACGACCAACTGGGCGATTCGCATGCCGCGGGTCACCTCGAACGCCTCCGACCCCAGGTTCACCAGGGCCACCATGAGCTCCCCTCGGTAGTCGCTGTCGATCGTGGCCGGCGTGTTGGGGAGGGTGACGCCGTGCTTGAGTGCCAGGCCCGAGCGGGGGCGGATTTGAACCTCGAAGCCGTCGGGAATCGCCACCGCAAAGCCGGTGCGGAAAAGCCGCCGGGCCCCGGGCGCCAGCGTCCCCGCCTCGGCGCTGGCCAGGTCGAATCCGGCCGATCCGGGCGTGCCCTTGGCGGGGAGCGGCAGGTCGGCGCCGTGATTCAAGCGCTGGATGAGGATTTCTGTCATGAGGCTATGAGGCTAGGAGGCTAGGAGGCTATGAGGCTAGGAGTTTCCTCTTAGCCTCGTAGCCTCTTAGCCTCCTACAGCACCGTCTCCACCGCCACCAGCGGCAGCCCGAACGCTTCGGCTACCCCCGGATACACCACCTTCCCCTCGACCACGTTCAGCCCAAGCGCCAGCGCGCGGTCGTCCCTGCAGGCCTGCTTCCAGCCCTTCCTGGCCAGCCGCTGCGCGTATTGGAGCGTGGCGTTGGTGAGCGCCAGCGTCGAGGTCCGGGGCACGCCGCCCGGCATGTTGGCCACGCCGTAGTGGAGAATGCCGTCTACGAAATAGGTGGGATTCTCGTGCGTCGTCGGTTTGATGGTCTCGACGCAGCCGCCCTGGTCCACCGCTACGTCCACGATCACCGCGCCCTGCTGCATCAGCTTGAGATCCGCGCGGGTGATCAGGTGCGGCGCCTTGGCGCCGGGCAGCAGCACCGCGCCGATGACCAGGTCGGCCCGGGCGATGCCCTCCAGAATGTTGAACCGGTTCGAGTAGATGGTCCGCACGTTGGCCGGGAGCACGTCGTCGAGGTAGCGGAGCCGGTCGAGCGAGACGTCCAGGATAATGACGTTGGCGCCAAGCCCCGCGGCCATCTTGGCGGAGTTGATCCCCACCACGCCGCCGCCGATGATCACCACCTTGGCCGGTGCCACGCCCGGCACGCCGCCCAGCAGCACCCCGCGGCCCCCGTGGACCTTTTCCAGATACTTGGCCCCTTCCTGCACCGCCATGCGTCCGGCGACCTCCGACATCGGCGTGAGCAGTGGCAGCTCGCCGTTGGGGAGCTGCACGGTCTCGTAGGCGATCGCAATGCACTCCGAGGCGATGACTGCCCTCGTGAGCTTTTCGTCGGCGGCGAAGTGGAAGTAGGTGTAGATCACCTGACCCTTCCGCATCCTCGGCCATTCGATCGCGATGGGCTCCTTCACCTTCATGATCATCTCGGCCTTGGCCCATACTTCGTCCGCAGTATCGAGAATACTGGCGCCCGCCGACAGGTACTGATCGTCAGTGAACCCGCTGCCCAGACCGGCGCCCTTTTCGACGTACACGGTGTGCCCGCCGCCGACCAGCAGCTCGCTCCCGGCGGGCACCAGGGCAATGCGGTTCTCGTTGGTCTTGATCTCCTTCGGGACGCCGATGATCATGTCGCAATCTCAGAGTTGAGTGGGGTGAAGGGAGCTCAGGGAGGTTCGCACCCGATGGCCTGGGTACTGACCACGAAATTGTCGAAATACCGCTCCTGGGCCTTCGGTGATCCACCGTTCCAGTAATTCTCGAGAAATACCCCGTTCCAGCCGTAGGCCGAGTAGGTCCCGACCCAATCCAGCCCGTCCTTGCGGGCTTCGGGGCGGCCATCGATCCAGAGCTCGAAGAGTCCGTTCGACCGTCCGGGATCGTTGAGTCGGGCGTGCGCCTCGATGCAGTGCCAGTCGGTGCCTGCCCGCTCGAACACCGGTGTCCGGCTCCGCGCCGAGCCGATCCAGCGCAGGCGCTCGAAGTCGTTGTACCGGGTGGTAATCACGCGGCCGTCCGGCGCGGTACCCCGGGCAGGGTCGAGCACCAGGTGGCGATGCCCCGGACCTCCACTCCATACGTGGGCGATCGCGGCCTGCGCCCAGGTGTCCTTCGAGGAAAATACGGTGGCCCTCGACAGCTTGGAGCCACCCCCTCCGGTCCAGCCGGTTTCGAGACGGAGCCAGACCCGCCACCAGATTTCGCGGTAGGGGCCGCCCGAGGGCGTCACCGAGCGGAAAAAAGCTTGCGGAGTCTTGCCGATGGCCAGATGCAGCGCGCCGGCATCCACCTGGCCGAGCCGGAATCGGGCGCGCATGCCGACCGACGAGTCTATCCCAACGCCGGCCGCGCGGGTAAAGGCGCCGTTCCGCGTGACGAACTCGAAGTATGCTTCCGACCGGTCCGACTCAAAGTCGTCGCACCAGACCCAGCCCTCCTTGGGTACAGCACACTCAAGCGGGCCCGGGGATTCCTTGGTCAGCAGCAGCACCAGGAGCCATATCACGTTCGGCCACTCTCGGGACCAAGGCGGACGGTAGACCACCGGTCCGGAGCGAAATACTCGCCGGCCAGTGCGGCTACTTCCTCCGACGTGACCGCGTCGATCTCGGCCAGCACTTCATCCAGCCGCCGGTAACGGTCGCGATGCAGCACCATCCCGGCGAGCCGGTGCATCCGGCTGCTGGGGCTCTCGAGCGAGAGCATCACCTGCCCTTTGAGCTGCTGCCGTCCCCCCGCCAGCTCCTCGGCTGGAAGTCCTTCGCGAGCCAACACAGCCAGCTCGTCGCGGATAGCGGACTCCGCCGCCTCCGCCGTGCCGGGCTGAGTGCCGACATATACGCCCACCATCCCTGCGCTCTGAAAGCTCTGCTGAAACGCGTAGACCGCATACGCCAGCCCGAGCTCCTCCCGGACCCGCTGAAACAGCCGGCTCGACATGCCGCCGCCGAGCACGTTGGACATGATCGCCAGCGCGTAGCGGCGCGGATCCCGGGCCCCGAAGGTATCGGTGCCCAGGACGATGTGGGTCTGGGCCGACCCACGGGCCTCCTGACGCACCACGCCACGGATGGCGGGCACGGGGACCACCGGCGCCCGTGCCGTTTCCGCCGCGCCCTCGAACCACCCCTCCCGCTCCAGCACCGTGAGGAGCTGGGCATGATCCACGTGGCCCGCCGCCGCGATCACGCAGTTGCCGCGATAGTACCCTGCCCCGTGTACCGCCGCGAGATCGCCGGCGCGGAGGCCGCCGACACTCTCGGGGGTGCCCAGGATCGAGTAGCCGTAGGGGTGCTCGGGCCACATGGTCTTGGCGTGCAGCTCGAAGACCAGGTCGTCGGGAGTGTCCTCGACCCCGCTGATTTCCTCGAGTACGACGTTTCGCTCCAGCTCCAGGTCTTCCGCCCGCAACAGCGGATGCCGGACCAGATCGGTCAGGATTTCGACCGCCAGCGGGACGTCGGCGTCGAGGATATGGGCCTGGAAACTGGTGTGGTCGCGGGAGGTATAGGCGTCGAGCGAGCCGCCGCGCACCTCGAGTTCCTGGGCCAGTTGCTTGGCAGTCCGGCGCACCGTCCCCTTGAAGACCAGGTGCTCGAGCAGGTGCGCCACGCCCATTTTCTCGGAAGTCTCGTGCACACTGGCAGACCGGACCCAGATACCAACAGCGGCCGACCGCACGCCCGGAAGCTTTTCCGAGAGCACGGTCAGGCCGTTGGCCGCAACGGATCGAAAGAGTCCGTCGTCGAGGAGTTCCTGCTCCACGAAAGCCTACTCCTTCGGAATCAGCGCCTTCCGGGACAGCTTCATTCGGCCGCGATCGTCGACCTCCAGAAGCTGAACCTTCACAATATCGCCCTTCTTGACCACGTCTTCCGTCTTTTCGGTGCGGCCGTGCTGGAGCTCGCTGATGTGGAGCAGCCCTTCGACGCCGGGGATGATCTCGACGAAGGCCCCGAACGGCGTCGTACTCTTGACCGGCCCCTCATAGATCCGGCCCACTTCGGGCTCCGCTACGATGGCCATGACCATGTCGCGCGCCTTGTTGCCGGCCTCTCCGCCGACGGCCGCGATCGTGACGATGCCCGAGTCTTCGATGCTGATCTTGGCGCCGGTGGCGTCCTGGATGCCCCGGATGGTCTTGCCCTTGGGTCCGATGACGTCGCCGATTTTGTCCGGCTTGATCTGGATCGTGAAGATCCGTGGTGCGTAGGGCGACAGGTCCGGGCGGGCCGAGGTGAGGACCTTCTTCATCTCGTCCAGGATATGCAAACGGGCCTTCTTGGCCCGGCCAAGCGCCTCTTCGATGATCTTGAGGTCGAGACCCTCGATCTTCATGTCCATCTGGATCGAGGTGATGCCCTGCTCCGTACCGGCCACCTTGAAGTCCATGTCTCCCAGCGAATCTTCGGAGCCCAGGATGTCGGTCAGGATGGCGACTTTGTCCCCGTCCTTGATCAGCCCCATCGCCACGCCGGCGCACGCGGCCTTGATCGGCACGCCGGCATCCATCAGCGCGAGCGACCCGCCACAGACCGTGGCCATCGAGGACGAGCCGTTGGACTCGAGAATCTCGGAGACGATGCGCAGCGTGTATGGGAACTTGTCGAAGTCCGGCAGGAGCGGCTGGAGCGCCCGCTCCGCCAGCGCCCCGTGGCCGATCTCGCGGCGGCTAGTGCCGCGGATCATCTTGACTTCGCCGGTCGAGTAGGGCGGAAAGTTGTAGTGCAGCATGAACGACTTGGTGGTCTCTCCGGCAACGTCGATCGAGTCGATGCGCTGCTCGTCGTCGCTGGTGCCCAGGGTGACGGCAACCAGCGCCTGGGTCTGGCCCCGGGTGAAGAGCGCCGAGCCATGGGCCCGGGGCAGGTACCCGGTTTCGATGGTGATGGGCCGTACCGTATCGCTGTCGCGTCCGTCGACCCGCTCGCCCTTGTCGAGCACCTGGGCCCGCATCACCCGGTACTCGATTTCCTCGATCTCGTTGGCAATCTCGCGGACCCGGTCGGGGAACTCCAGCGAAAGCTTGGCAATCACGTCGCGCTTGACCTGGCCCAGCGACGCGGCACGCGCCGCCTTGTCCTTGGCGTTGATGGCCTTGCCCATGTCCTTCTCGACCAGTTCCCGCACCCGCTTGACCAGCGCCTCGTCCACCGGGGCTTTGGTCCAGTCCATCTTGGGTTTGCCCGACTTCTTGACCATCTCCTTGATGTGACCGACCAGCTCCTTGACGCCCTTGTGCGCCACTTTGAGGCCGTCGAGGATGTCGCCTTCCGATACCTCGAGCGAGCCGCCTTCGACCATCACAATCGAGTCGGCGCTGCCGCTCACCGTGAGATCGATGCTGGACAGATCGAGCTGCTGGAAGGTGGGATTGAGAATCCAGTTGCCTTCAAGGCGTCCCACCCGCACCATCGCGAGCGGCCCGTTCCACGGAATGTTCGAAAGCGAGAGCGCCAGCGCGGCCGCGAAGCCGCCGATCACATCGGCGTCGTTTTCCTGGTCCGCACTGACGACCGTGACGAAGACCTGGACCTCGTTCTTGAACCCTTCGGGAAAGAGCGGCCGGATCGAGCGATCGATGAGCCGGCAGGCCAGGATTTCCTTCTCGGAAGGCCGGCCCTCACGCTTGATGAACCCGCCCGGAATCTTCCCGGCCGCGTAGGTCTTTTCCTTGTACTCGACCGTGAGCGGGAAGAACGGGAGGGTAGAGACGTTGGGGGAGACGGTGACGGCGGCGATGACCATGGTGTCGCCGAAGCGGACCGACGCGGAGCCGGCCGCCTGGCGGGCCAGCTTGCCCGTTTCGATGACGAGAGGGCGGCCGGCGAACGTGGTTTCGATTTTGTGCACGGTTATGATGCTTTCTGGTGAACGGTCCGCTCCAATGCCAAAGCGGGCGCCCCGCATCCATGGCGGGGCGCCCGAAGCATTCGGGGCCGGCTAGTGCCGAAGTCCGAGTTCCTGGATCAGGGCCCGGTAGGTCGAGAGGTCGGTGTTCCGGAGGTACGTCAGCAGACGCCGCCGGGTTCCGACCATCTTGAGCAGTCCGCGACGGCCGTGATGGTCCTTGGCGTGGGTGCGGAAGTGATCGGTGAGCGAGTTGATCCGCTCGGTGAGTAGGGCCACCTGGACCCGGGAGGAGCCGGTGTCCTCATCGTGCTGGCGGAACTTCGTCATGACGCTCTGTTTGTCGTACGGCATGCAGCTCTCAAGCCTCTTTATATGCGTCTTTGGGAATATGACAACCGTAATCAGAACAACAACATAAGGCCGTCGGCGGGCTGAATGCAAGCGGACCGGGAAATCGGGATTCGCGCCGCGTTGGGAGCTCCTCGGGCCGGGCTGCTGGGGATGGTGGTGCGCCAGGGGAAGATGCTCTTCGGCATCAATGCACGGGACCCGCTCACCTTCGGCGGCGTGGCGCTGGTGCTGCTCGCGGTGGCGTTCGGCGCCTGTGTGGCCCCCGCGCTCCGCGCCACGCCGGTGCGCCCGCTGGAGCCCTACGGACGAGTGACCGTTGCCGCTGGGCCCTTGCCGCGGCCAAACCGATGAGAACGTTCTGCGGCCCCGGCAGTCACGCGACGGCTCCGAACAGCGCCCCCGCCGCGGCCGTGACGACCATGGCCAGCGCCCCCCAAAAGGCGACGCGCCACGCACCCCTCAGAACGTCGGCACCGCCGGCTCGCGCGGAGACGAAGCCCAGCACGGCGAGGAAGACGAGCGATGCGCCGGCCACCGATGCGATCAGGCTTTGAGACGACACCAGCGCCGCCACCGCCAACGGCAGCACCGCACCGACGGCAAAGCTGGCGGCCGATGCCGCTGCGGCCTGCAGCGGCCGCGCGCTCATGACCTCGGAAATACCGAGC
>JANNGX010000104.1:0-8901 GCA_031404115.1 Gemmatimonadales bacterium
CCCGTCCCCACCGTCCCCACTGTCCGTCCGTCCGACTCTCGTGGCCGCTTCCGAAACCAGCTTGTTGCACGCCACACCCACCGTGAGCGGAAGCCGGAGCCGCCCGGCCGCTTCCCGCCGAATCCGCTCCGCCACGTCTACTGCGGGGCCGAAGAGTCCTTCGGTCCCGCTGATGTCCAGAAAGGCATGGCCATAGCCCCTGGGCTCGATGACCGGCGCGTAGACCCGGAGGATTTCATGGAGCGCGCGGGAAGCGCGGGCGTAGAGTCGGAGATTGGGAGGAAGCAGGATCAGATCGGGGCAAAGCTTCCGCGCGCGGCGTACGTCCATGCCGCGGCTGATTCCCGCCGCCTGCGCCTCGGGAGAAAGCGCCAGCACCGTGGCGCGATCGGCACCCGGAGGCGCCACCGCGAGCGGCCGGCTCCGGAGGGCCGGCGCCACCAGGCGCTCGACAGTGGCGCAGAAGGCGGGGGGATCTACGAAGAGGACGGATTTCATGTTCGGTGTTTCTTCGGTATAAGGTATCCCCGGAAATCGGCTGGTCAATAGGGAGGCTGGGCCGACCGGTTGACAACCCGTCCATGGGGCGGCGCGGGGTTCGTGCGGTTGACGAACCCCCGGTTTCGCGTTCGGCGGGCGTTTGGGCCAGACGCCTGGGGCACCTAGCTTTCCGGACCATGGCGCTCGAGCCACTCCCGTTTCGTCTGTATCCCACCGGCAGAGACACCATTGGACTCAATGGTATTGCGTCCGTCAGCTACCGACTGACCGGCTGGCTTCGTCTGTCCGATCAGAGCGTAACCATGGAGTGGGCCGGCACTCGGACAACCGAGCAAGTCTCGCTCGACAATATCGGTACCGACGTGGACCAGCTGCCCCTGGAGGGCTTCGAGCTGCCGTTCGGCCGAATCGCCGGGGCATGGGTAGTCGGGGGCTGGTGGCGACCGCGATTCGAATTGCGGGCGCGAGGGTCCGACGATCTCGATGGGGTGCCCTCGACGCGCGGTGTCACACTCGCCCTGCGGATTCACCGGCGAGACCGGGGGTTGGCCCGGGCGATCGCATCGGTGATTGAAGCGCGAGTGGCTGGGGTGGCGGGGCGTTCCCACCGGGAGGAAAGATGACCGATTTCATTCGACGGCTCCGCGGAGCACTGGGAATCGGTGTGACCTGGGGGGTGCTATGGGTCGCGTTCGGTCTGGTGCTCGGCCTCATCATCGGTGTCTTTCGCCCAGAGGAAATCGATCCAGGTGAAGGGCCGGGCAAGGTCCTTCCGATCTTTGCCCTCGTCGGGTTCCTGTCCGGACTCGGCTTCGCGGGCGTGCTGTCGCTCGCCGAGCGGCGGAGGACGATCCACGAGCTTTCGTTGGGACGCGCGGCACTCTGGGGTCTCCTCGGTGGTGTCGCGATTCCCCTCCTGATGGGCACGGACGGGAGCATGGGGTGGGTCACCGGCCCAATGGGTGCCATCTTCGCGGCGGCGTCGCTTGCCACCGCGCGGCGAGGAATGCTTCGGGAGGTCGAGCCGCCCCGGCTTCTGGAGTGATAACCCGCGAGACGAACCCCAGAGGAGATCGCCATGCCCGATCGCCGTGCGTTCCTGCAGTTCCTCGCCGCCAGCCCGATCCTCGCCGCCGCCGGCCTCGATGCCCATCGGCTGCGCGACCTGGCCTCGGCATCACCGGCCCGGGCGGGGAAAGCGCTGTCCCTGGCGCAGCAGGCGATGCAGAGCCAGCCGGTGATCAGCCATGCGGCACAGGCGCTCGACGTTTTCGACTTCGAGCCGGCGGCCAAGCTGAAAATCCCCGTAGCGCACTGGGCCTACCTGGCCACTGGGACCGATGACGATGCCACCATCCGAGCCAACCGGGAGGGCTTCACCCGCTGGGCGCTCAAGCCGAGGCGGCTGATCGATGTGCACTCGGTGGATGCGAGCGTCTCGCTCTTCGGCACCCGCTATCCCACGCCGATCGTCATCAACCCGGTGGGCAGCCAGAAGGCGTTTCATCCGCTGGGGGAGGTCGCGGTCGCGCGCGCGGCCAAGAGGAAGAATCACCTGCAGGTGCTGTCCACCGTCACCACCACGTCCATCGAGGACGCTATCGCCGCGCGGGGCGCAACAGTGTGGTTTCAGCTCTACCATCAGAACGACTGGGCCATCACGAAGCAGATGGTGGCGCGGGCCGAGCGGGCGGGCAGCGCGGCGGTGGTCTTCACGGTGGACCTGCTGGCCGGCAGCAATCGGGAGACGATGGTGCGGGGCGGGCGCCTCGACACGCGCACCTGCACCGACTGTCACCTCGGCGGGCAGCCGATTCCCGGCGTCCGGGGCGCGATCACCGGCGACAACCGGCGCAAGCCGATGCTGAACGGCTATCCGCCGGTGCCGCCTATCCCTGAGGTGGGCACGCCCTCATGGGAATTTGTCGACCGGCTCAAGGCGTCCACGAACATGAAGGTGCTGCTCAAGGGGATCGTCACCCGGGAAGACGCCGAGCTGGCGGTGGAACATGGGGTGGACGGCCTGTTCTGTTCCAATCATGGCGGGCGAGCCGAGAATTCGGCGCGTGCGACGATTACGTCGCTGCCGGAGGTGGTGCAGGGCACCGGCGGGCGCATCCCGGTGATCTGCGATGGCGGCTTTCGGCGGGGGACCGATGTTTTCAAGGCCATGGCGCTGGGCGCGTCGTCCATCGGCATCGGGCGGCCGTACATCTGGGGGCTGGGCGCGTTCGGGCAGGAGGGGGTGGAGACGGTGCTCCAACTGTTGCGCAACGAATTCGAGCTGGTGATGAAGCAGATGGGGACGACGTCCATCGCGGCCATCGGCAAGTCCTCCCTGGCCGGTGCCTGAGGGCCGGACGGTCAGGGCCGATCGAAGCTCGTGGTCCGGGTGACCGTTGCCTCCAACAGGATGATAGTCTCGGACACGTGATGCTCGCTGCAAAAACTCCGGATTCCTTGCATTCCCGGCACCGACTCCGACGCGAAGTCCTTCCGTCGTATCATATCTAATATCAATAAACGACTTGACGATAAACGATATACATCTTATTGTTCTTCAATAAGAATATATGGTCTTCCAGTAGCGCGAAGGAAAAGGCTCCATGACCCATTCGTACCCTGTCCCCCTGGCCCTGTCGCGGAAGGTGCTCCGCGTACTGATCTGGCTGAACCTGCTGGTGGGCGTCCTCATCCTGGGGTTGCTGGTCACCAGCATCGTTGTCGGGGACCAGGTGATGGCCACCCTTGCCGCAGGGACGCCGCAGGCCAACGCGAGGCTGTTCATGGGCATGCGCCTGGTCGCGGTGCTCGGCCTCTGCGCCGTGCCCGTCGTGCACTTCATCCTGATCCGGATCCGGGCCATCGTCGACACCGTCAGCGCCGGCGATCCCTTCGTGATGGCGAATGCCGAGCGCCTGCAAAGGATCGCCTGGGCGGTGCTCGTGCTGGAGCTGATGCACTTGGCCGTCGGCGCCATCGCGGCCGGCGCTTCCACGGCGGCCGCGCCATTCGACATCAACTGGAGCTTCTCCCCGACGCGATGGGTCGCGGTACTGCTGCTCTTCGTCCTGGCCCGGGTCTTCGAGCAGGGCGCCCAGATGCGCGAAGAGCTCGAAGGCACGGTCTGACCATGGCGATCATCGTCACGCTGGACGACATGCTTCACCAACGCCGCATGACGCTGACGGAGCTGTCCGAGAGGATCGGCATCACGCTCGCCAACCTGTCCATCCTGAAAACCGGTAAGGCGCGCGCGGTCCGCTTCTCCACGCTCGAGGCCATCTGCGGGGCACTGGAGTGCCAGCCGGGTGACCTGCTCGCATTCGCCTCCACTCCGCAGGAAGAGAAGATCGCGATATGAAGGGGCGACGGGCCAGGCTCATTGGAGTCCTCTTCCTGATCACCATGGTGGGGGGAGGAATCGCCCAGGGCTACATCGGTGGAAGGCTCATCTCCGGCGATGTCTCGGCCACCGCTTCCAACATCATGGCGCACGAGCCGCTGTACCGGCTCGCATTTGCCATCTACCTCGTCGAGATGGCCTGTCAGATCGCGATGACGGTGCTCCTCTACGAGCTGCTCAAGCCGGCGGGCCGGACCGCTTCCGCGCTGGCGGCGGTCTTCGGGCTGGTCGGTTGCACCATCAAGACGCTGGCCCGCCTCTTCTTCTTCGCGCCCCTGCTGGTCCTGGGCGGCGCGAGCTACCTGAGCGCCTTCGACCCGAAGCAGCTGCAGGCCCTGGCGTTCTTCTCGCTCCGGGTGAATTACACGGTCGAGACCATCGCCGTGGTGTTCTTCGGACTCAATACGCTCGTGACGGGGTACCTGGTGTTCCGGTCCACCTTCCTGCCTCGGGCCCTGGGTGTGGTGTCGATGGTGGGAGGCCTGGGCTGGATGATCTACCTGTACGAGCCGCTGGCGCTCCGGCTGGAGGCTTACATCGTCGGCGTCGGCGTCCTCGGGGCACTGGCGACGGTGCTCTGGCTCCTGGTGAAGGGTGTCGATGAAGAGCGGTGGAAGGAACAAGCCGGCAAGGAGAATACCAGGTGAAACCCAATCGCATGTTGATCATCTCGTCGCTCACGTCGATCCTCCTCTTCCTGTTTCACATCACGAGCGACATCATGTACGGGATCGAGCAGGGAGGGGTTCAAGATCTCGTTGGTACGACACTCATCTGTCTGGTCTGGCTGTGTGGAACGCTGCTGCTTGCCGAACGGCGATCGGGGTACATCATCACGCTCGTCGGAGGGCTCCTTGCGACAGTGGTTCCCTACCTCCACATGAGGGGGGCGGGGGTGGGCGGCGAGTTCGCCAGGACGCGGAGCGCCGCCTTCTTCTTCATCTGGACGCTCCTCATGCTCTGCCTGACCGGGACGTTCTCCCTCATTCTCTCGGCCCGCGGATTGTGGAGGCGGGAGTGGGCCCCGCCCCGGGCTTGACCGTGCTTCCGTGACGCCTCCGTGTCGGGTTGCGGGTATCGCGGGTCCGGCATTCACTCGATCCAGCTGAACCTGACGCGTCCGCCGGCCAGCTCCTTGGCGATGTACAAGGGGATGATCTGCGACGAGAAGACCAAGGACGGCCTCGCCGGCCTGGGCGACTTGGCCTGCTGGTACAACGACAAGCATGCCGAGCTGTACATCATTGAGGGATCCGCGTTCCTCTCCGTCGAGCTGCGGCGGAGCGGCAATCCCACCGAGCCGATCAAAGCGGTGATGAAGAAGGCGCTTGCTCGCCTGAAATAGGGCGTGAGGCGGCGCGGGTCGGGATGACCGACCACATCGGTGAGATGGCGCTTCGGTGGTGTATCACCCCTGAAGGGCCAGGCACTGTCTTCAGGTTCCTTCCCCGTCGAGCACCCCCCCTGCCTCAAGCGCTTCCAGCAAGTCCAGTAACCCGTCGGCCTCCCACGATTGGTTCCTTCTCGACTGCGAGAGAGGGATCAGCACTTCCGCCTCCTGAAGCTGGGCGAGGGCTTCGTACACCGGGCCCCTGGACCGCCCCGTGGCGGCGGCGGCCACCGGGGCGGTAATGACCGGATGAGCCGGCAGGACTTCGATGACCGCCCATGCCGCGGCATCGGCCCGTGGCGCAGCGGCGCTCCCGAGCTTTTCCCGCCATTTCGCCATCAGACTCTCGACTTCACCGAGATATCGTCTTGCGAGGTTCGCCGATCGAGCGGCGGCCGCCGCGAAGTGCTCGATCCACTCCACGACACCGTCACCGCGGAACCTGGTCAGCCCCGTGATGTAGCGGTCCCGGGCCGCCGCCAGGACGACACTGATCGGGGGGACGTAGGCCGGCGCCACACCCCGCCTGCGCAAGATGACGTGAATCAGCGCCCTGCCGGTCCGGCCGTTTCCGTCATCGAACGGGTGAATGGTTTCGAACTGGGCATGCACCAGCGCGGCCTGCACAAGTGGAGGGAGGAGGTCGCTGTTCACCGCGTCGCATAATTCGCCCAGGAGCCTCGGAACCTCCTCGACCGGAGGCGGCACGAAGTCGGCTCCACAGGGGTTGTAGTCGTTTCCGCCGATCCAGTTCTGACTGGCCCGAATGCGGCCGGCGATATGCCGTCTTATGTCATGCTCCATGAGGCGCTGATGGATGGCGAGAATCTCTCCCTCACCGAATCGTGCTGCTGCGGCTGCACCGGTGATTGCGGTTTCCATGGCATCGACATTCGCCAGGATCTCAGTGGCTGTTTGGCTCCTCTTTCCCCCGGTTTCCATCCCGGCCTCGGCCCGAGCCAACTCCCGAACGCCCATCTGCAGGCCTTCAACCTTCGAGGACGCGATGGATTCGGTCCGGAGCAGGAGTCGCGCGAGCGGAGCGAGGGCCGGCTGGGCTTTGGCATTGAGGGACCGGATCGCACCCTCAGCCTCGGACACGAGACCGGCGGCTTCTGCTGGAAGGGTCAGCGCCATGGACCCGAGCTCATCCGGCACAAACGCTTCATACTCGCAGGCCCGCTTGTACCTGGCGGGAGCGTCGATTGTCGGGGTGAACTCCCACACTCGTGGAACAAGGCGACCCGGCATCCCGAACTCCGGTGTGCGGTATAGTATGGTTTAACAGATAAACCACACTTTGAATGACAGCATAATATGGCTTACGTATCAAAGCAACATATACATCGATACAGAAACGCACCGAGTACGAGACCCGCTACGGGGGCGACACCGAGCGGGTGCGGCGGGCGATGGAGCGGGAGCGGGGGTGTTCCGGAACATCGACTTCAACAGCGAGGCCGCGCTGGGCGAAACCAAGGACCGCAACGCCAAGCTCAAGCACATGCTGGAGGACTTTGCCGATCCGCGGCTCGCTCTCCGGCCCGGCCATCTGGAGAGCCGCGATGTCCTGGGCGACGCGTACGAGTTTCTGGTCAAGAACTTTGCCGGCGACTCCGGCAAGAAGGGCGGGGAGTTCTACACGCCGCCCGAGGTGTCGCGGCTGCTGGCCCGGATTCTCGAACCCAAGCCGGGTGCCCGGATTTCCGATCCGTGCTGCGGTTCAGGATCGCTGCTCATCCGCACGGGGGAGATGGTACCGGCCGATGCCAACGGAGTCCGCAACGTGGCGCTGTTCGGCCAGGAGCTGACCCCCGAACGGGAACCTGCTCGTCAATGTGGAGGCGGTGAAGCTGCCGATCGGCTGCATCGATTACCTGCTGATGCATGAGCTCTGTCACTTGCGAGTCCCGCATCACGGGCGGCGGTTCTGGCGGCTATTGGACGCCTGCATGCCGGACTGGGAGCGATGGCGGCGGCGTCTCGAGCGGTTTGAGGTCTGATTGTCCGCGGGTGGCATCGTCCGACATGGGTTTTCGGATTCTACATCCTCACCCTCACCCCCACCAGCATCCCCAACGCCCCCAACGTCGTCTGCGCCGCATTCAATCCCAATCTGAAATCCTTGTCGCTGAACGTCGCGAACACATCGGTCGGCTGGTGCCAGTGCGGATCCCACCCCGCACCGATCTCCCGACCCCGCTCGTTCTCCCGGAGGCTGATCGACGCCACCAGGTCCTGGAACGGCCCGCTGTCGGTGTTGGTCATGTGCGGGCCCACCGCCGCGGGATAATCCGTTGCGAACTTCTCATTGGCCGCGTGGAAGAACCACGCCAGCATCGCCGATTCCGCCGCCTTCTTCGAATTCGACTGGAACTCCACGTTCACGTCCGCCTCGGGCCGCTGCTCCGGGCTGACGGTACCGTCCGCCCTGGGCATTCCGTGGTCGAACAACATCATGTCATGCTGGATCATGCCCAACCACTTTGGTTCGGGGTACTTGCCCGACCCCGCCGGGAACTCCCTGCCCTGGAGTGAATCCCGTTGGGCCACGTATGCCCGCGCCCCGTTCAAGCCGGTCTCCTCGTTGTTCCACAGGATAAAACGGATGGAGCGGTCGGTGGTGACGCCCGGCATGCTGAAGATCCGGGCCAACTGCATGACGATCGCGGTGCCGGAGCCGTCGTCGTTAGCGGCCTCGCCCCAGCCGTGGCCGTCCATGTGCCCGCCCACGATGTACATCTCCTCAGGATGGGTGGTCCCCACCTTGGTGCAATACACCTCCTCGCGGGGGCCCGGCGTCGTGGGCTGGGCATTGAGTGCGCGCAGCATCGGATCGGGCTGCCGGAGCGAGTCGGTGTTCACACCGGTGCGGGCGCGGACGCCGCGCATGCGCCCGCCGCCCTGGGCGTCTCCCCTCGCGGCCCGCGCAACAGCCGCTGCCTGCGCCGCAGCACGAGTGGCGCTGTCGGCGCGCGGCGCCGGCGCCGCCGGCGCGTAGTCATACCTGATCCGCTCGGTGTTGGTGCAGCCGGAGCTCTTGAGCTGGGCCTCGATCCAGTCCACCGCCGCACGGTTGCGGTCGGTGCCCTGACGGCGGTCCCCGAATTTGGTCAGCTCCTTGATGTTTTCCTTGTAGAGCGCCAGGTCCAGACGGCCTACGAGGTCTCTGATGGAGGCCGAGTCAGAGGCGGGCAGGGCGGGCGAAGATACGGCGGGCGAGGCGGGCGCCGGAGCGGGCTTGGGTGCGGGCGGAGCGACGCTCTGGGAGGAGGCGCAGGAGCTGAGAACCAGAACAAGTCCCCAGCTCCCGAGGGCGAACGGGTTGGCGCGCATGGCATTCCTGTGAGAGGCGGAATGCCGTAGATAATAACCTCAGTTCTCTTTACGGTCTCCCAGCGCTTCCGCCGCGGTTTTCCGGATTTCGGCGTCCGAGTCTTTGATCGCGCGAAGCAGAAAGGGAACCGTGGCGTCGTTTCCGGTTTCCGCGAGGGCTCGGACCACGGCGCGGCGGGTCGCGAGATCCTGATCACCCATCGCGCGGCCCAGGGCGGCCACTGTCAAGACCGGAAGGCTGGCGGGCTGCTCGCGGGGGTGTTTTCGC
>JANNGX010000105.1:0-8651 GCA_031404115.1 Gemmatimonadales bacterium
AGGGCCGAGCCGGGCTGCGCTGGCCGGTGATCGTGCCCGCCGGGCCGGTGCGATGCCCGGCTATCCCATGCCGCTCAATGCCCTGCCGGTGGCCGCCACGCGCCTCGAAAATCCGTCCGCCACATACCCCGGGGCGCTCGAATTGACGCGGTCCCTGTGTACTCTGCCAACGCATTCATACTTACGGCGCGATAATTTATGGACGATTGCGAGTCTGCTCGCGCTCGATCTGCGGAGAATTCCTCGATAGGAAGGCGCGGTTCCTTCGAAGCCGCATGACTCCTGCCGTTCTGCGATAAACCATTCGGGGGTCGGGAGCCCGAAACTGGGCGCTTTGCAGAAAACTGATCATGACGAAAAATTGACAATCGTTAGCAATCGAACGCAGTCATCTGCAGCATCCTAACTATATCATATTCAATCAAGTACATATATTCACAAGATGCCTAATGATTGTGCTGTATATTATTTATACCATTTTGATGCTTAATTTTGTGCCCGATACTTGCAATTCCAGTTCGCATCGCTGGCCGTCGCCCTGCCTGGGCCTCAGGGCAGCACGAGTCGGCCAATGAGCCCGCGATTCTCGAACTGGACACCCCATGACCTACCTGTATCGCCTTGCAAAGCGTATCGCCGGCCTTCGACCCTTCATCACGCTTTCGCTTTTCGCGGGCCTGTCCTGCTCGAGAGGCGAACGAGTTGACTTCCTGTCCCCCAATCCGAATCCCAGCGCCTCCCCCCTCTCCTCCCTTCGCGTTGAGCCGCTGATCGCGTCGGTCCGGAGTGGGGCCCAGATCCAGTTCAGCGCCACCGGCTATAGTGCCGGCGGGCAGCGGCTGGCCGCCACAATCGACTGGACCTCGACCGGCGGCGCGGTGGCGCCGGACGGGAAATTCACCGGCGTTGCGGTGGGTTCGTTCTGGGTCATCGCGCGGGTGCGCAATCAGGCCGCGATCGCCGACTCGGCGCGCATCGGCGTCTGGGACAATGACAACGAGCTGATCGGGCTGGTCGTCTACCCCGATTCAGCCGTTGTGGAGGCGGGAGACTCCCTTCAAGCTGTTGCGGCGCTGCTCCTGGCCAACGGGGACCAGACCGAGCAGGCCACGGTCACCTGGACCGCGAGCGGTGGCACCATCGACGCCAATGGCTGGTTCAGCGCGCCGGAGGCGGGCACCTATATCCTGACCGCGGCCTCGGCAGTCGGCCTTCGGGCCGATGCCCGGGTGCTGGTGCAGCCGAAGGTGAGAAGGCTGGAGCGGATCACGCTGGACCGGCACGCAGTGACCCTCGGTCGGGGCGAATCCATCTCGTTCTCCGCGACCGGCGCCTGGTCCGACGGCAGCATCGGGATTGCCGATGTGGTGTGGAGCGCGACTGGCGGCTCGGTGTCGGGAACCGGGGACTATGTCGCGGGCGGCATTGCGGGCGTGTTCCAGGTGATTGCGCGGGACGCGTCCGGGAGCGTGGCGGATACCGCCTTCGTCACCGTGACGGTCCCCACGGTGGTCCGCCTGGCGATGTCGCCGAAGTCGCTGACCCTTGCCCCCGGCGCCACCCAACAGTTCGGCGCGCTGGCGCAGTTGAGCGACGGCTCCTGGCAGGCCGTACCGCTCGTGTGGTCGGCCAGCGGCGGATCCCTCTCCGCCAACGGGCTCTATGTCGCGCCCTCGGCCCCCGGTTCGTACCAGGTCGTGGTCCAGTCCCCGGTCACCGCAGACGTGGACTCCGCCTACGTCGTGGTGGTCCAGCCGGGGGCGACCCTGACCCAGTTCCGGATCAACCCCTCCAGCGTCACCGTCGGCGCGGGTGACCAGCGCCAGTTCTCGGCCGTCGCCGATTGGAGTGACGGCAGCAATACCCTCCCCATCGTCGCCTGGTCCGCCACCGGTGGGTCCATCACTGCCAGCGGACTGTTCGTGGCCGGCACCACGCCCGGCAGCTATCACGTCATCGGCGCGGTGGCGGGGGGGCTCGCCGATACCAGCACGGTGACCGTGGCCCCGCCGGTGCTCACTGGTCTCTCGGCGACGCCGGTGTCCACGACCCTTCTGCCCGGTCAAACCCAGCAGTTCCTGGTTGCCGGAAGCTGGAGTGACGGCGGCACCACGGCGCCGCAGGTGGCGTGGACGGTGTCCGGCGGCATCGTGACGGGCGCCGGGCTCTACACTTCCGGCTCCGTGGCCGGTACCTACGCGATCATCGCCACCGAGCTCGGCGGAAATCTGGCCGACACCTGCTTCGTGACGATCACTCCGGCACCGGTTGCCCTCACCAGCCTCCTGCTCACCCCGGGCACCGGCGTTCTGGCGCCGGGTGCGGGGATGGACTTCAAAGTGCTGGGCACCTGGAGCGACGGCAGCAAGGGCGTACCGCCGGTGACCTATTCCGGTACCGGCGGCACCCTGTCCAGCGGCCGCTATGTGGCCGGCTCCATGCCCGGCACCTATCGCGTCATCGCGACCCACACCGGGGGCAAAAAGGCCGACACCTCAACGGTGATCATTACCACACCGGTCACATTGACCAGCCTCCTGGTTGCCCCGAAGCCGGTCTCGCTGATTCCCGGTGCCGTCGAGCAGTTCCGCGTCACCGCAACCTGGTCGAATGGCTCGACCGCGCTGCCGCTGGTGACCTGGAGTGCCACGGGCGGCACGATCCTGAGCACCGGGTTCTACGCGGCGGGAAGCACCCCGGGCGCCTATCGCGTCATCGCGGCTCACCAGGGGGGAACCCGGCGCGACACCGTCAACGTGACGGTGCTCGGCACGCCTCCTCCGCCACCACCACCACCGCCCGCATCGACGCTGACCACGCTGGTGATCGCGCCCAAGCCGGTGTCGGTCGCCATCGCCGGAACCCGGCAGTTCACGCTGAGCGCCACCTGGTCCGACGGCTCCACCACGGTTCCGGCAGTGAGCTGGTCCGCGACCGGTGGCACTGTCTCGAGCACCGGCCTCTATGCCGCAGGCAACGCGGCCGGCAGCTACCGCGTCATTGCCACTCAGCAGGCGGGCGCCAAGGCGGACACCGCCGCCGTCACGATCACCGCCTCCGCTGTGCCGGTGGTCACGTCCATCACGCTGACACCCGTGACCGCCAGCGTACTCGCCGGGACCAGCCAGGGCTTCACGGCCCTCGGACACTTCAGCGATGGCAGCACCGGCGCCGTGCTGGTGAACTGGAGCGCGACCGGCGGAACCGTGTCCGGAAGCGGCTCCTTTACCGCGGGAGCCTCCGCCGGCGCCTATCAGGTCACGGCCACCATGCTCGGCGGGTTGGTAAACGCGAACGCGCCGGTCACGGTGACCGTGCCGAGCCCCTCGGCCTGCGTCGGTGGACCGAACCAGCCCGCCGGATACTTCGTGATCGTGGGACGTAAATTCAACAGTCTCGGCACCGGCACCAACGGCCGTGGCAGCGGGTCGTTTCCGTGTAAGAGCGGCGGGTCCGAAGGCTGGGATGACGCCGAATACCGCTATTCCAATGTGACGGTGACCAACGATGCCACCGCTCCGCTCTCCGGCTCGAGCATCCTCCGGATGCTCTACCCGCCGCAAACCGTGCCGAGCGGCCAGACGTATAGCCCGGGCGTCGTTCAGACCATGGGCTTTACCGGGTCGACCTACGGTCAGCGGAGATACCGAAAGGTCTACCTCCGTACGGCGCTTCGGGTCAGCGCCAATTGGCAGGGCCATCAGACCAGCACGAATAAACTGTTCTTCGTGCGGGCGAATGACGCGCCGCTCCCGACCGGCGGGACGACGCGCATGGAGCCGATCATCCGGCTGCGTGGCGTGGGGGCGGGTGCGCTGGTGCTGAATGTCGACTTGCAGGGAAGCCCGCGGGATCCCCGTACCAACACCGGCGGGCTCAACCCCAATACGCCCGGAGCCTCCGCCGCAGGAGCCTTCAACATCCAGCGGGGCCAGTGGCACATCCTCGAGGTGGCCCTTGAGATTGGCCAGAACGGGGCGGCGAATGGAAAGCTCAAGATCTGGGTGAACGGGGTGCTGACGCACGACTACAACGACATCGAGTTTGAGCCCAGCGCAGTGGCGACGAATTACTGGGACGTCCTCCACATCGCCCCGACCTGGGGCGGCCAGGCCGGCACGATCAATCAGTTGATGTGGCTCGACTATGATGAATTTTTCATCAGTGGTGCCCCCTAGGCTCCAATTGCACCGGAGACTCGGGGGTTGTACCATAGTGACCGGGCTCTCCCTTCGTTCCACTCTTCTCAGCGGCCACATGCACATCCATGGGCGCGGGACAATTTCCGCGATTGTCGTACTCATGGCCGTCCACGGCTGTGGCTCCTCGAGTGTGCAGCCTACCGCATCGAATGTTTACCGGCATCCCGTGGTAACCACGCTTGTGCTGACGCCGGCGGAGGCGGTCGTTCGAGGCGGCGAGACGTTTCAGTTCGGTGTGTCTGCACGATGGAGCGATGGCATGACGACACCGCCGGCCCTGAATTGGAGCGTGGTGGGCGGAGGTGCGGTCGATGTGTTGGGGAATTACACCGCACCCCTGAAAGCCGACACCGTTCTGGTCATCGCCGCGCTGACGTTGGGCGGCCTGGCAGACACCGCGAGAGTGACGGTCGAGGCTCCGGCACCCGCTGATACGACCGTGGTCGGTGATACGACTGCGGTCAGCGACACGACCGCGGCGACCGACACGACGGCCGTAGGTGATTCCACCCGGGCACCGGTTGATTCCGTACCGATCCAGCCACCCCCGCCCGATTCGATAGGGCCACCGCCCCCTCCCGGCCCAACCAATGAGCCGACTGGGTATGTCCCCATCCTCGGCCGCCATTTCGACGCTCTCGGCACCGGAAGCAATGGGCGGGGCTCAGGATCGTTCCCGTGGAAGACCGGTGGCTCGGAGGGGTTCGACGACGCCGAGGGCCGCTACCCGAACGCCACCCTCGTGCAGGATTCGACTGCTCCGCTTTCTCCGAGCGGCGTGCTCCGCTTCATCTACCCGGCCCAAACTGTGCCGGTCGGTGCCACCTTCAATCCCGGTGTGGTGCAGACCCTCTCCTTCACCGGCACGGCACACGGCCGGCGGCAGTATCGCAAGATGTATGTGCGGACCGCGTTCCGGGTGAGCGCGAACTGGCAGGGCCACAAGACCTCCACCAACAAACTGATGTTCTTCCGTGCCAACGGTGTGATCCACATGGAGCCGATTCTCCGACTCCGGGGGAGCGGCAGCAACGCCCTGGTTCTGAACGTCGACTTGCAGGGAAGTCCGCGGGATCCGCGCACCAATACCGGTGGACTCAACCCGAATACTGTCGGAGCGGCGGGGGCCGGCGCATTCAGCATGCAGCGTGGCCAGTGGTACGTCGTGGAGGTGCTCCTGGAGGTCGGTCAGAGCGGAGCGGCAAACGGCAAGCTGAAAATCTTTGTCAATGGAGTATTGACCCACGAGTATGACGATATCGAATACGAGCCCAGCGCCGCGGTCACCAATTATTGGGACACTCTTCACGTCGCACCGACGTGGGGGGGGCAGGGTGGCACGATCAACCAGACGATGTGGCTCGATTACGACGAATTCTTCGTCAGCGGCGCTCCGTGATTCCAGCGGGATTGTGGGCCACGTACTCGCTGCGGATGGTTGCCGGCGGAGCGGTGCGATTGTAGGTTCAAGCAACCCGTCGCTCTCAGAATGCATCGCGGCAAACTTGAGGTAGTTCCGCTGACTATTCTGCTGCTGCTTGCCGCGTGCTGCCCGACGGCTCGGAGCTCGGTTTGGCAGGAAAGCCCTCCTCACCTCACGCTACAGAATCCCGTTGTCACAAGGCTCCGCCTCCAGCCGCGCGCGGTCACGCTCGCGCCCGGGGAGCAGTTCCAGCTCCGGATTCTCATCAATTGGAGCGACGGCGCTACCATCGTGCCCGCTCTTGTTTGGTCAGCGGAGGGCGGAGCAGTATCCTCGCGCGGACTCTACACCGCCGGGGCCGTGGCCGGCACGTATCGGATCATCGCCTCGCTGGAGTCGGGCGCGCTGACGGACACCACGATCGTTACCGTGGGGGGAGCGGTGGTCCCGCCGCCCCTCCCCCCACCACCGGATGCTCCGCCACTCCGGTCGCTCCCGAGCTCCGGGAACTATCACGAGCCGGCCGATTTTGCTCCAATCGTCGGGAGGCGTTTCGATTCGAAGGGTTCGGGGACGAATGGTCGGGGCAGCGGGTCCCTTCCCTTCAGGGCGGGCGGATCCGAGGGTTGGGACGACGTGGAGGAGCGCTATCGTAACATCACTCTGGCCTCCGATGCCTCCGCGCCGCTCTCCCCTCCAGGCATCCTGCGGATGTTGTATCCGCCTGGCGCTTTCCCGGCGGGATCCACCTACAGTCCCGGAGTAGCCCAGACGATGGGGTTCGTCGGCCCCACCTACGGCCCACGCCGGTATCGGAAGCTCTACCTCCGCACGGCGTTCCGGGTGAGCGCGAACTGGCAGGGGCATCCGACCCAGACCAACAAGCTCATCTTCGTCCGTGCCAACGGGGTCATCCACATGGAGCCGATAATCCGGCTTCGGGGAGTGGGGAGTGGGCCGCTGATTCTGAATGTGGACCTGCAAGGCAGCCCGCGCGATCGACGCACCGACACCGGCGGGCTCAACCCCAATACGCCCGCCGCCGCCAGGTCGGGAGCCTTCAACATTGAACGCGGGCGGTGGCAGGTTCTCGAGGCGATTTTCGAGGTCGGCCGGAGCGGGGCCGCCAATGGCAAGCTCAGAATGTGGCTGAACGGCGTCTTGACCCATGACTACTCCAACATCGAATTCGAGCCCGACCCGGCCGTGATGAACTATTGGGAACAGATTCACGTGGCTCCCACCTGGGGAGGCCAGGGTGGCCGAATCAACCAGCTGATGTGGCTGGACTTTGATGACGTATACGCGAGCGGGGCACCCTGATGACGTGGCAGCGGCAGTTTCGCCTCGCCCTTCGCCGAGCGGGCTTCGACCTCCAGCGGTACAACTCTCGAATTGGGACGCCGCTGGACCGCCGGCTCAAGTTGATGCGACACCATGGGGTGAACGTGCTGTTCGACGTCGGCGCCAACACCGGCCAGTATGCCCGTGGGATGCGGAACGTCGGGGTGACCGGCCGAATCATCTCGTTCGAGCCGCTCTCCTCGGCCTACGCCGCCTTGGCAGAGGCGGCAGGGAAGGATCCTGCCTGGATCGTGCAGAACATCGCCCTGGGCGACCGGGACGGTGAGGGCGAGATCCACATCGCCGGGAACTCGCAAAGCAGCTCGTTGCTCGAAATGCTGCCCGCGCATCTCGAACGCACTCCACAGGCCCGCACAGTGGGAACCGAGCGTATCCAGATCCGGAAGCTGGAGTCGGTCATGCCAACTCTCCTTCGTTCAGGGGATCGCCCGTTTCTGAAAATCGACGCCCAGGGGTACGAGCGCGCGGTTATCGCGGGCGCGGGAGCACGGATCGCCGATTTCGTCGGTGTCCAGATGGAGCTGGCCCTGATTCCACTCTACGCCGGCGAAACCCTCCTCGCGCCGATGATCCTGCATATGGAATCCCTGGGGTTCGTCCTCATGTCGCTGGAGCCGGGGTTCTGCGATACCGTGACGGGACAACTCCTGCAGACCGATTGCGTCTTCTTTCGCCCCTAGGCGGGGCGGAACCAGCCTCGATTCAGCGCCGGGGCACACCGCCGGCATCCTATGATGTGACCGCCTCTTTTCTTCGCTGTCTATCCCGGAGAACTCGCCGAACTCGACGGGCGAGGAGTCTCCGCGGTGTTCGCATCAGGATCTTGATGCTCAGCAAGAACAGCTGCAAGCGTGTCGTGTCTTCCATCGCGAACTTGGCCCACCGGTAGTACGACGGCTCATGCTTCGGGAATCCCGCCATCCATGGTTTCTCGGGCCCGGTGTAGTGGACGATTCGCGACGCGTTCGGAATTCGACGGTCGCTCAAGGAAGTCGTATTGTACTCGAAGGGGAGCCACGTCACGGTGGAACCCAGAATCGTGTTGAGCAACGGCTGGTCCCATGCCTTCGGTTGTTCGCTGGACGGGCGAATGATCGGCGGCTTCGGCCTGGCCGAGGTCTTCAGCTTTCACGCGACCAAGTTTGTGAATTGCGGAGAAGGGGGCGCGATCGTAACAAATGATGATGTCTTCGCGGCCCGCGTTCGCCAGTTGCGGAACTTCGGCCTGGGAGGCTGTGATCACGTCGTCAGTGGTGGCACAAACGGGAAGATGAGCGAGTTTGCCGCCGCCGTGGGACTGTCGTCGTTAGAAAGCATGACCGAGTTCGTGGAGTCAAATGATAGAAATCACCGCTGCTATCGCAAGGTGTTAGCCGGCATCCCAGGCATCCAGGTTCTTGGTTATGACGAGCGTGAGCAAAACAACTTCCAATATGTCGTGCTCGAAGTGGACGATACCGAAAGTCAGCTCACCCGCGATCAGTGGCTGCAAATCCTGCACGCGGAAAACGTGTTGGCACGGCGATACTTTTACCCTGGCGTCCATCGCATGGCGCGGCGCGGTCACCGGCGCCAACGAAGCCGATTTCCATTACATCGATATCGATCAGGAGCGCGACTTTACGCCGGGCGCCTTCACCGACTTGCGCCTTGCGGTGGCG
>JANNGX010000106.1:0-13956 GCA_031404115.1 Gemmatimonadales bacterium
GAGTTGATCGGGCTCCTGCTCATGGAGCCCCCGGAGCCGTTGCGGTAACTTGCAGACGCGATCCCCTTCCCCCGAGGAACCCCTGTGCGCCTGACCCTGCTTGCCCTCGTCGTCACCGCCGCGGCGGTATCGAATGTCGAGGCGCAGTTTCCGCCCACCAAGCTGACCAATCTCAAGTATTACTCCAAGAAACTCCCGGTGCGCTCGCTGACCGATTCCATGCGGTATTTCACGCGCGCGCTGGGCGTCCGCTGCGAGTACTGCCACGTCGCGGGCAAGGATCCGAATGATCTCGCGACCTACGACTTTGCCTCCGACGAGAAACCCACGAAGGGCAAGGCCCGCACCATGCTCAAAATGGTGACGTCGATCAACAAGGATCATCTGCGGAAGCTCCCCACCCGAGTGGCGCCGTCGCTTGACGTCACCTGCATCACCTGTCATCGGGGTGTGGCGCTGCCGCGGCCCATCGATCAGATCGTCCTCACTGCCCACGAGGCGGGCGGTATCGATTCGGCGGAATCCACGTACCGGAACCTCAGACAGCGGTACTACGGACGCGCCGCCTACGACTTTGGAGAGGTTCCCCTGACCGACGCGGCGGATGCGCTGCGTGGCCAGGGGAAGGCCGCCGACGCGATACGCCTCCACCTGCTCAACACCACCTTCCTTCCCGCCTCCGGATACGCCCACCGCCAGGCGGCCGGGGGCTATCTGGCTGTCGGAGACACCGCGTCGGCGATATCCATGTATGAGAAGGCGCTGGCGATCAACGCGAACGACCGGCAGGCCCAGCAAGCCCTGACCGCGCTCCGTGCCAAACGCTGAGCATGGAAGATGCGCTGATACGGGGTGGCATAGGTCTTGCGCCTCCGGGCCTTTTCGAGGAGAAAATCATGGCGACGCGTTACCGGGTGAACGGCCCGAATATCGTGAGCGATGTCATCGACGGCGAAGCGGTAATCGTGAGTCTCGAAAAGGGTACCTACTACAGCCTCTCAGCGCCCGGCGCCGAAATCTGGGACGCGCTCCGCGGGGGGGCGACCGTGGCGCAAGTCCACCAACTGTTGACCGCTCGATACGAGGGGAATGCAGACGACATCGCCGCAGCCCTGGGCGACCTGGTCGGCGAAATGGAGCGCGAAGGCATCCTGGTCGCGGATGATCAGCCGGACCGGGCGACGACCGGCTTCCTTGACCACGCGGCCCCGGCAGATCGCCCGCCCTTTCAGCGCCCGGTCCTGCACCGGTATTCCGACATGGAGGCGATTCTGATGTTGGATCCGATCCACGAAGTCGACGAAACCGGCTGGCCCGCTGCCAAGCGTCCGGACTGAAGCTTCCGCGGCGCTCGGGTATTACGAGGCGGTCCGCGACGCATACTTGAAGGCGTGCGAGGTCCACGGGGGCACGCTCGACCGGCACTACCGCATCGCCGACCAGACCGTCAGCATCCGCTTTGCCGGCGCTTCCCTGGTGCCGGCCTTGACCCGCGCCCTCACCCACCTCGCAGCCGAGCCCGTCCTCCGTCCCGATCTCACGATCTGCGTCTGGGACACCGAATCCAGCGGCGTGGCTCTGCCCGATTCACCGTGGGCGGTCCAGCCATATCTCGACCGGCAGGAGATGTGGGGCGTGAAGGGCAAACGAGTCCGCGTGGTCTACGAATTTGCGGGAGAGCCGCGCCTGCACATTTTCGACCGCGAAGCGAGGACCGCGGTCTTCTGGTCGCGGGGCGCCCAGGGCACCCCCTTTTACGAGCGCGCGGCGCCCTTCCTGCGTCCGCTGCACTGGGCGCTTGGCGACCTGGGGCTTCAGCTCGCCCATGCCGCCGGGATCGGCAGCAGCGCTGGCGGTATCCTGGTCGGCGGGAAAAGCGGCGTGGGGAAATCCACCACCACGCTGGCCTGCCTCGCCGCCGGGCTCGGCGCGCTGGGCGACGATTTTGTGATGCTGCGCGACGGCGATCCCCCGGTGGCCCATTCGCTCTACAACAAGGCCAAGCTGGTCGCCCGACATCTCAAGTGCGCGCTGCCCGGCCTGCTCCCCGCGGTCGTGAACCCGGAGGAGATGGAGGCCGAGAAGGCGGTCGTGCAAATCGATGAGCTCTACCCCGGCCAGCTGGTACGCTCCTTCCCGATCCGGGCAGTGGTGGTGCCACAGATCAGCGGCGAGTCCGCGTCCCGTCTGGTCGAAACCACCAGCGCCGTGGGGCTCACCGCCATCGCGCCCAGCACGATCTTCCAGCTTCGCTGGGCCGGGCCGGAGGATTTTGCGCGGATCGCGAGCGTGGTACGACGCGTCCCGAACTTCCGGCTGGAGCTTGGTCATGACCTCGCGGGAGTTGCGGAGACCGTGTCCCGATTCCTGGCCCAGGGCTGACATGGCCGCCCCTTCCGGCATCTCCCTGGTCATCCCCGTCCACAACGGCGAACGCTTCATCGCGCAGGCGGTGCGGAGCGCGCAGCGCCAGACGTCTCCCCCGGTCGAGATCATCATCGTGGACGATGGCTCCACCGACGGAACGTCGAGCGTGGTGAAGGGCCTGGCCGGGGTGCGATACGTCCACCAGGCCAGGGGGGGGCCGGCGGCGGCGCGGAATCATGGCGTCAGGCTCGCGCGGGGAGCCCTGCTCGGTTTTCTCGACGCGGATGATCGCTGGACCGAAGACAAAACGGCAATCCAGCTCGCGCTGCTCGAGCGGGAGCCCGCCACCGAGATCGTAATCGGGTTTTCACAGCGCGTCATCCTCCCCGAATGGCAGGGCGATGAGCCGGTGTATCGGAGCGTGGGTGAGCCGGTGTTCTACCTGCACTTGGGCAGCGCGCTCTTCCGGCGGCCCGCCTTCGAGCGCGTCGGATACTTCGACGAGCGGCTGGCCATTGGCGAGGACGTGGACTGGTACCTCCGCGCCAAGGAGCTGGGCGTACGGATCCGGTTTCACCCGGAAGTGACGCAGTACTACCTGAAACACGACCGCAACGTCACCCTCCAGCGCGAAGAAACCCACCGCGCGTTGGTGCGGGCGTTCAAGCACTCGCTCGACCGACGGAGGGAGAGCGCCCTCGGTGCGCCGGCGCCGCTCGGCGACTGGTCCGAGGAGACCCGCTGGCTCCGGGACCCGCCGTGACCGCCGGCCTGGTCAGCGTCGTCATCCCCGCCTACAACGCGGAGCGCTATGCGGCCGAGGCAATCGAGA
Source organism: Gemmatimonadales bacterium (assembly GCA_031404115.1). Classification (GTDB taxonomy): domain Bacteria; phylum Gemmatimonadota; class Gemmatimonadetes; order Gemmatimonadales; family GWC2-71-9; genus JABFSM01. The sequence continues at coordinate 3,200 of JANNGX010000106.1, forward strand.
GCGTCCTCGCCCAAGGGCACCAGCCCCTGGAGCTGATCGTGGTGGACGACGGCTCGACCGACGCCACCGCGCAAGTGGTCGCTCGCTTTCCTGCGGCGCGCTATGTGTTCCAGCCGAACGCGGGCATCGGACCGGCGCGAAACACCGGTATTGCGCTCGCACAGGGAGAATTCCTGGCCTTCCTCGACGCCGACGACATCTGGGCGCCCGACAAGCTCGAGTGGCAGCTCGCGGCCCTGCGCGCCGAGCCCCGGCTCGACATGGTGTTCGGATTCGCGCTGCAGTTCCCCACTCCCGAGCTGGCCGAGCACATCGAGCGGACCATCCGCTACGTGAAAGAGCCCTCCCCGGCCTATTTCGCGCAGACCATGCTGATCCGCCGAGCCTCCTTCGAGCGCGCCGGACCGTTCCCGACCCACCTGCAAGTGGGGGAGTTCGTGGATTGGTACCTCCGCGCCGTCGATCTCGGGTTGACCAGCGCCATGCATCCCCGCGTCGCGGTCCGGCGCCGGCTGCACGACAGCAATCAGGGAATCCGGAAGCGGGATGCGCAGGTCGACTACGTCCGCATCGTCAAGGCGGCGCTCGATCGGCGCCGGAGGATGACGTGAGCTCCGCTGGACTCTTGTTGCGAGGGGCCTTTCTGGACGGAAGCGCGGCGCTCGCTGCCTGGGACGCGTGGCACGCGAGCACCAGCCTCGACACCGTGGACCCCGAGTGCTACGCGATGCTCCCCTTGCTGCACAGAAAGCTCGAGTTGCTCAGCGCGGATCACGCCGAGCTGGGGCGCCTCAAGGGAGTCCGGCGGAGAATCTGGCTCGAGAACCAGCTGGTGCTGCGAGAGGCGGGAGAGCTGCTGCACCGCCTCGAAAACGCGGGCATCGACACGCTGCTGTTGGGCGGACTCGCTCAGGTCACCGGATACTACCGCGATTCCGGCCTGCGCCCGATTCGGCAAACCGAAATCCTGGTTCGCCGGCGCGACGCGGCCCGCGCGGCCGAGATCCTGGCGCTGACGCCGAGTCGGATCGTGTGGCGCCGGCGCGCGCTTTTCCTGGGCTGCCCGCGGCGGATCGAGGACGCATGGTGGGCCGCGGCGATGCCCGTCAGGGTACAAGAGGCGGAGGCACGGGTACTGGCCCCGGCCGACCAGCTGCTCCACACCCTGGTCACCGGGATGCGCAGGAACCCCGCGCCGGCGGGCTGGTGGATGGCGGACGCGCTGGTCATCCTCGCCGATTCGCGCGTGGATGCGGTGCGCGTGGTCGAGCACGCCGCCGAGCTCAGGGTAACCCTTTTCGTGCGTAGGGCCCTGGAGCAGCTCGGCGCGGTGCTGGGGCGTCCGGTCGCCCCGGACCTGCTCGATGCGATGAGCCACTCACCCGTGTCCTATGCCGACCGGCTGGAGTATGAATACGTCAGCCGGCCGAGGCGGCAGCGGCCGTTGCTGTCCTGGCTCGTGGCGCCCCCTCGTCGCTTCCACCGGAGCCATTCATGACGCCGCTGGTGAGTGTCGTCATCCCCACCTATAACGCCGACGCATTCCTCGGCGAGGCCCTCGAGAGCCTGCTGAGCCAGGGCGACCACCCGCTGGAGGTGATCGTAATGGACGACGGCTCGACGGATCGCACTCCCGAGCTGGTCGCCGGGTTCGCGAATGCCGCGATCAGGTACGCGCGGCAGGAGAACCGCGGGGCCGCCGCGGCGATCAACGCGGGGGTGCGGCTGGTGTCGGGCGAGCTGGTGAGCTTTCTGAACGCGGACGACGTCTGGACGCCCGGCCGCCTGGCGCTGCAGCTCGCGTTGCTGGCCGAGCATCCCGAAGCGGAAATCATTCTCGGCCATCAACGGCGGATGTGGCAGCCGGCAGGACAGCAGGAATACAGGTTCACCGAGCCGGAGCTCGCCCTCAGCTTGCAGAGCTGTCTCTTCCGGCGCGGCGTGCTCGACAGAATTGGATCGTTCGACGAGGAGCTGCGCTACAGCTTCGATTGGGACTGGTTTTTCAGGGCCCGGGAGCAGGGCGTACCGTTCTTCACCCATCCCGAGGTGACCAATCACTACCGCCGCCACGCGGGCAACCTCAGCGACGAGGCGGCCGCGAACAGCGAGATCGCGATCGTGTTCAAGCGGTCGCTGGCGCGCCGGCGCGCGAGCGGCTTGCCCGGGTCGCTCCCGAGCGTCCACCTGCCGCCGCCCGGAAGCGCTACCTGAGGGCCTACGCGCGCGGCCCGGGGTAGAGTATCACCCGGGGTTCGGGAGGATGCCCGTTGCGGTGCCTCCGGGCCACTCCGTCCACCCACCGATCGGCCAGCGCGTAGACCCGGGTAACCGCCGCTTCTCCGCCGAGCCGTCTCGCCACCCGTCGAATGTGCCGCAGGGGCTTCCGGCGGCGTCCGTGAAGCGACTCGAGATCGGAAGCCAGGGCCGGATCGTCCCGCTCGAGACCCCACTTGTCGCACAGGCCGTCGAGACTCTCCTGGATCCACGCCCGGGACCATCGAAGCAGGTGGTAGCGTAGGTTCCCCGGGGCCGTCGGTGAATCGTGCACGTAGTCCACGATCGAGGTGGGCTCCAGCCAGCCGGCTCCACCGCGCGCCTCCAGTGACAGGCACAGATCATTGTGCTCGAACGCGGTCGGACAGCGCTCATCCAGGCCGCCCATGGCCTTCAGGGAATCGGTCCGGATCAGGATCGCATGGAACTCGGCCATGGTTGTGGACTGACGCGCGATCCCGGGCAGGACCTCGGACAGCGGCCGGGACGCGTGATCATACGTTTCGATCAAGCGGCGCCGGCCGGCTTCCTCGACGATGCGGTTCACGCCGCCCGCGACGTGGACCTCCGGCGGGGTTCGCGCTCCGATGCAAATGACGGGTGACACGAACGCCGCACCGGTTTCTTCGGCACAGGAGACCAGCGCGTCGAGCCATCCGGCCGTTACGCGGACATCATTGTCGAGAAACACCGTGTAGCGGGTGTCGACCCGTTGGAACCCGAGGTTGCGAGCGTGGGTGGGACGCAGGAAACGGTTCGTCCGGACCAGGGTCCCGCCATGCCGAGCGACCAGACCGCGCACCCGTCGCGCGATCCGGGCGGGCGCGTTCCCGTCCACGTACACCAGCCGAAACGGAGTTTCCGTCGACACGAGGAGACGCGCCAGGCAATCGGGCGCCTGACGAAACCCCTCACGCGGGACGACGACCACGGATACGAGAGGTTCTGTCATTGCCGGCAATATACCGTCGCGTTCCCGGCTAACTTTCCGCCATGGCCAAGCTCACCACCGTGCTCTTCGACCTCGACGGCACCCTGATCGATTCAGTCCGGCTGATTCTGGATAGCTATCACCACACCCTGGCATCCCATGGTCTCGACCCCAGGCACGACGATTTCTGGCTGGAGGGGCTGGGGACGCCGCTTCGGGTGCAGTTCAAGCAGTGGGCCAATGACCCGGCGCAGATGGAGGCGATGATCGCGACGTATCGAGAGTACAACCTGACCCATCACGACGGTATGGTCACCGCCTATCCCGGCGTGGTTCCGATGGTGCGCGCCATTCGGGCGGCCGGCCTCCGCACCGCGCTGGTGACCAGCAAGAACAAGCCGGGGGCGGAGCGTGGGCTCCGGCTGGTGGGGTTGGACCAGGAGATGGAGCTGATCATCGGAGCGGACGACGTGGTGAACCCCAAGCCGCACCCCGAGCCGCTCGAGACGGCGCTGCGCCGGATGGGCCAGCCCGCCACGGCGGCCATCTACGTGGGAGATAGCGTGCACGACATGGAATCGGGACGGGCCGCCGGAGTCCGGACCGCCGCCGTGCTCTGGGGACCCTTCCGACGGGAGCACCTGGAGCGCACCACCCCCGACTATTGGCTGGACACGCCGGGCGATCTCCTCGAGGTGCTGGGGATCGCGGATACTCGGCTGCCGCAGGTCAGACCGTAGGGACCGATCGTCCCTGCGCCTTGCCAAGCTCGATAGCCCGCAGCGATTCGTAGATCCGGAAGAGGACCATCAACAGCTCGCAGTAGATCCGCACGATCAGCGGCCCGAAGATCAGAATGAGGATCGCGGAGACGGCTGGCGGCAGGGGGGACGACGACGCCAGAGTGCTGCTGTTGCCGAGCACGACGAGAGCGGCGATGACGCTGGCCACGACCCCGAGCCAGAAGACGATGTAGATGACCGCTGGCGTGATCATCTTGCGGAAGGAGAGGAAGTCGCCCATGGTATGCTCCGTATGAGGGAAGAACGTCCGCCTCCCCCACGATACCGCCAAATCGGGAACTCCGCTTCCCCGTCCCCGCCCCCCAGCCCCCATTGACAGCCCCGCCACAGTTTACTACTGTATCAGTACAGTAGTACACTTGACCGGAGCCCATGTTCAACGACCTCGACCCCAAGTCCGCGGTCCCGCTCTACGAGCAGATCGCCGTCCGGCTCAAGGCGGCCGTCGCCACCGGCGAGCTGACCGCCGGGGACGCGCTCCCCTCGGTGCGCATCCTCGCTGGGAAGCTCCGGATCAACCCGGCCACCGTGGTCCAGGCGTACCGGGCGCTCGAGACCGAGGGGTTCGTCGAGATGCGGCAAGGCGCCGGCACCTATGTGAAATCGGTGCAGGCGGAGACCCGCTCCCGGGAGCGCGGGGTTCAGGCCCGACGCCTGATCCGGGGCCTGCTCGCGGACGCGGCCCGCCTAGGCCTCTCCAAGCACGAGCTCAAGGAAGCCATTCGTCACGAATTGGAGGTTGGCGCCTCGTGAGTACCGCGATCGAAACCACCGCTCTCTGCTACAGCCCGAGCAGGGATTTCGCGATCAAGGACCTGTCGCTCAAGGTTCCCGCCGGCGCGCTCTATGGTTTTCTGGGCCCCAACGGCTGCGGCAAGACTACGACCATTCGTCTCCTCCTGGGGCTGCTCCGTCCCGACTCGGGCACCGTGCGCCTGCTGGGCCACGCGGTGCCCACCGACCTCCCGCAGGCGTTGGCGAAGACCGGCGTGGTGCCCGACCGGCCCCACCTCCACCGCTATCTCACCGTGGGCGAAGCGATCGACTTTCACCGCGCCTTTTATGCCGCCTGGGATGCCAGGTGGGCCACCGAACTGCTGGGTGAATTCCGGCTGTCGCCCGCGCAGAAAATCTCCGGCCTCTCCAAGGGCGAAAGCGCCAAGCTCACGCTGCTGCTGGCGCTGTGCCAGACGCCCGACCTCCTGGTGCTCGACGAGCCCATGGACGGACTCGACCCGGTAGTGCGCCGCGATGTGCTGAGCGCGCTGCTCGACTACGTCTCGCGGCGGGGCGCCACCGTCTTCGTCTCCAGCCACCTGGTGCACGAGCTCGAGCGCTTCTGCGACTGGATCGGGGTCATGGACCGCGGCCGCCTGGTGGTCGAGCTGCCGATGGCCGAATTCAGGAACGGCAACAAGCGGATCCGCTTCACCGCCGCCGCCCCGGTAGAGCTCACCGGCGCGCCCTTCACCCTGCTCACCCGCGATCGCGACGCCGGCAGCGCCGAAACCTGGGTGGTCCGCGGCTGGCGCCCTGAGATGTCGGCGTGGTTCGACCGGCCCGGTGTGAGCATCCGGGAAGTGACCGACCTCGATCTCGAGGACGGCTTCGTCGAGCTGTTGCGCGCGCCTTCCGCGCGCGGGAAGCCTGAGGAGGGCGATGCTCAAGGCGATGATGCGGATTCAGTGGAAGGGAAGCCGGCACCTGGTTGTGGCGCTGGCGGTGGCGGCGTTTGCCCTGCCGATCATCTCGGTGCGCACCGGCTGGTCCGGTACTCCCGCCAACCTGCCCCGGTTCCTGACCGAGCTGCAGCTCTGGGGGCTGTTCTACCCCGCCCTGGCCGCGGTGGCCGCCATCGTGGTGGCCGGGTCCATCTGGATCTCCGACCGCCGCGGCCACCACATCTATGCCCTGCTGTTGCCGATTCCCCGCTGGCGTTACGTGCTGCTCCGCTACCTCGGCGGGCTCATGCTGCTCCTGCCGATCGTGCTGGCGCTCTGGGCCGGAGCGATGATCGCCACCGCCTCGCTCGATCTCCCGCCCGGTCTTCGGACCTTTCCGCATGCGCTGGCGGCCAAGTTCGCGATGTCCCTGCTTCTGCTCTTCGGGATCGCCTTCGCCATCGCGGCGTCGTCCAGCCGCACACTGGGCATCTCGCTCCGGCTGCTCGGCCTGTTCATCGCCGCCCACATCGCGGTCATCATGCTCCGCCCTGGCACCAACCTCATCTGGACGGTGGTGACCGCGCTGGGGACATCGCCCGGCCCCTTTGCGCCGCTGGGCGGGCGCTGGATGCTGATCGATGTCTAGGGCGCTGGTCCTGGTGCCGTTCCTCGCTGCCGCGCTGGCCGGCACGGCCGGGGCTCAGGACGCACTCGCGTGGCGCGACTCGGTGATCCGCCTTACCGCCGAGGTTCGCGCAGTCCGTGACTCGCTGGTCGCGCCGGATTCCACCGTCGTGGAGATCGAGCGCAGAAACGGCGTGGTCCTGAGCGCAACGCCGCCTCAGAAGGATGCCGCGGCCCGCGCCTTCGAATACTTCACGGAACAACGGGCCCGCTGGTTCGGCGCCGCGCTCCCCTCCCCGGGCGGATTCCGGCTGGTGGTGCAGACCACGACAGCGCGGAACATCTTCACCCGATTCGGCGATGTGGACCGGTGGACGGGTGTCATCGTCCTCACCGGGCTGCCCGATACGGCGGACTCGGCGCACGCCCAGCGCGCCGCCGAACTGGAGGACTTGGGGAGTCAGCTGGTGACCGGCTTCTCCGAGCTGATGTTCCCCACCCTCGGCGTACCGACGACCCTATGGCTGGGTGATCCGCTGCCGCTCCACATGGCCGACCGGGACCGTCGCTACCTGGCCATGTACATGGTGATGACCTCGACTGGAAAGGCCGAGCGCGGATGCGCAGAGGATAAGCTCGAGCTCTGCGCCTTTGCCTTGGGGCTTCGCGTGGCTCCATCGAGCGACCTGACCGGCGCATACCCGCCGCTGGTTCGGGCCGACCTGTTTCTCACCGCGCTCGAGATCGGGGGCCCGGAGGCCTGGTCCCGAATCGTGGCGGCGCACCCGGCGCGTCCGGAGGCCGCGTTGACGGCCGCGTCCGGCTTGACGGCGGATTCCCTGCTGGCTCGCTGGAAAAACCGCATCGTCGCGTTGCGGCCGGTGGAGGGGCCGCTGCAACCGACGACGGCGCTGCTGGCCGCCGGCTGGGTCGGCGCCCTGCTGCTCGGCACTCTGGGAGCGTCCCGATGGCGGTAACGCTCCGGAGGCTCGCGCTCCCGGCGCTCGTCTTGACCGCTGTGCTTATCCCGGTGCTGAAGCCCGGCACCCGGCCCGTGCCTACCGAATCGGAGCGCCGGCTGGAGCGGGTGCAGCTGCTCCGCCAGCGACTCAACGTGGCGGGTGTACGCTGGGGCGCCCTGGCCGAGCGGGATTCCGGCGCGCTCCCGGCGATGGTCGATGCCCGGAGCGGACGCCCCGGCGTACAGCTCCGCGGCTTCGGCGCCGCCGCGGTGGCACCGGAGGTCAACCGCATTCTGGACGACCTGTGGAGCCGCCTCGGTCCGGTCGACTCCGCCGTGCGCGTAGCCCTCCTGATTTACAACGACGATCCCTACACCTTCCGCCAACAAGTGTGGGGCGGGTATTCCGGCGCATCCATCTCGCTCGGTAACGGCGGGGCAACCTGCGTGGTCCTCCTCCGGGGTAGACTGCAGCGGGACGGCAGGGTCGGTGTCGGGAAAGGGCGACTGGAAGACGCGCTGGGTCCGTGCACGCTGCTCGCCGGATTCGGGCCACCGGGGCCGACGCTCGAGCGCTGGCTCGGTACCACCCGGTACCTCGCCGCGGGCTCGACCGCCTGGCTCAGTCGCAGCCGCAGCTTCATCGACGGTGGGCGGGGCGCCATGCCGTGGATGGCTATCTATGACTATGGCTCCTATGACGACGACTGGCCGCCAATCCAGGGACTGATGTCGACCGGTTCCCTGGCGCGCGAGATCGCGCAGTTGTTGAGCCCGCCCTACGAGCTTGGCGCCCACGGGCTCCGCTGCACCGAGGGAGACGTGGCAGCCTGCCGGAGGGGAGTACTCGATACGACGGTGATTTCGGAAGCCACCCGCGGCCTCCCGCCCGATCTCACCTATGCGTGGTCGCTCCTCGACTATCCGCTCAACTGGACCCTCGGCACCCCGCGCCCGCCGGGAGAATGGTGGCTCTCCGATCTGATCCGTGACCAGGGCCGTGAGAAGTTCGCCCGATTCTGGACATCGTCGGCATCGTTCGAGCAGGCATTCCAGGTGGCATTCGGCGAAGACCTCGGCGCCTGGACCCATCGCTGGTCGGTGCGCCAGTGGGAGAACTCATGGTTCGAGAAATACAGCCCGTCGCCCCGGCTCCTTGGCGCCACACTCAAACCGTCGTGGCCGCTGCTCGCACTCGGCTGGTCCGGCGTCGCGCTGATGCTGACGGCATGGGTGGCGCGGAGGAGGCAGGTCACATGAGGCTGATTCTTTGGGTGCCCCTGGCACTGATCGCCGGCTGTTCGAGGCCCGATCCCACTCAGCCCATGGTTCCCGACTGGGCGGTCGCGGCAAGGCCCAGCCTCACCATCGGGACCACCGAGGCCGATCCCGGCCACGAGCTTTCCCGGGTGAGCGGTGCGCGCACGCTGGGCGGCTGGATCATCATTGCCAACAGCGGATCGCATGAGCTCCAGCGCTTCGATTCGACCGGCAGGCTTCTGGGCTTCCAGGGGCGCAAGGGCAAAGGGCCCGGAGAGTTCATCGGCATCCTGAGCCTCTCCCCTGCCCCAGGAGATTCCCTCTACGTCCTCGACAGCGAGAACCTTCGCTGGTCGGTCCACGATGGCGGCGGCCGCTATGGACGCACCCTGTCCGGCGGCGCCGATGCGCTCACCCGTCCGGCCTGGCTCCACCACCGGGTGTTGGTACGGAGCAGCGCCGGTGAAGCGGTGCCCGCGTGGGCGCTGGCCCTCCTGGACAGCATGCCGGAATCGCGGCCCGGCTCGCCCCCCCCGGGAGGCTGCGTTCGATGACCAGGGATTCCTCTGGATCCGGGAGACTGTCTCCACCCCGACCTGGACGGTCCATGCGAGCGCCGGCGCGGCGGTCGGGCGCGTGGCGCTGCCGGCCGGTTTCGCGCTGCTCCAGGCGGGCAGGGACTTCGTGCTTGGTGTCGAGCTCGATTCGAGCGACCAGGAAATCGTCCGGGCCTATCGTCTGGCGCGTCCCGCCGGCCTCGCGGCGCCCGCGCCGTTGCCGTCGGGCACCGTGCCGGCGGGTGATCCGGATGTTCGAACCAGGATGTTTGCCGATATGAGCGGAATCCTGATGTCGCAGGAGATGTTCTACAGCAATCACGCGACCTACACCGCCAGCGCCGACAGCCTGGGCGCCAGGCTCGACTCCGGCGCGGAGCTCGTACTCCTGTCCGGCGACAAGCGGCATTGGGTGGGGCTCCTCTACGACCGGGCCACCCGAACCACCTGCGGCGTGTCGGTCGGATTTCCAGCTCCCGTCGGATGGCTTGACGGAACGCCCTTCTGCGGGAGATAACTTATGGCGTGACCCAGGACCAACGCCTGATCCACGATGCCGCCGGACTCAACTCCGGCACCTGGCCTGTCGCTACCCCCGAACACTTTATCACGACGGTGGAGCGGTTCTTCACCCGCAGCCACGCGCCCGTGCCCGCCTTCGATCCCGCCACATGGCACCTCGACGTGGCCGGTCTGGTGGAACGGCCGAGGCAATTCACGCTCGATGAGCTGCTCGACGGATTTCCCCGCCACTCCCTCGTCGCGACCCTCGTCTGCGCCGGGCTCCGCCGCGATGAGTTCCTGACGCTGGGCCCGCTCCCCGGGGAGCTGCCCTGGGGTCCGGAGCCGGTGAGCACCGGCACCTGGGCCGGTATCGCTCTCGAGCACATGCTTCGAAAAGTGGGAGTCACGAGCGAAGCCCGGTACGTGGAGTTTACCGGCCTCGATGCGGTCGAGCGCGAGGGCCGCACATTCGGATTCGGCGGCTCGATCGACCTCGACAAGGCGATGAGCGGTGACGTGCTCCTCGCCACCGAGCTCAACGGCGCGCCACTCCCGCCGATGCACGGCTATCCGCTTCGGGCCGTCGTGCCCGGCTGGATCGGCGCACGCAGTGTCAAGTGGCTCGGCCAAATCACGCTGCGTGCCGACCCCTCCCCGAACTACTTTCAGTCCAAAGCCTATCGCACTCAGCGCGAGATCAATCCCGACAAGCCCCATGATGTCTCCGCGGGCGATCCCCTCGACGCGGTGCCACTCAATGCCGTCATAGTGAAGCCCGCCGCGGGTAAGACCCTCGCTGCCGGTGCGGTGACCGTTCAGGGATGGGCAATGGGCTCGGCGAGCCGGCGACTGGTCTCCGTCGAAGTCTCAGCCAATGGCGGCCGGGACTGGAGCAAGGCGCGAATCACGGTCCCCGGCACGGAGTGGACCTGGAGTTTTTGGGAAACCGTGCTGCACCTCGAGCCCGGCCCGCACGCCCTCGCCGTGCGGGCGACAGACAGCGCCGGCGTCACCCAACCGGCCGGGCTCGGCGAAACCTGGAACGTGAAAGGCTACGCCAACAACGCGTGGCACCGGGTGGCGATCCTCGCGGAATAAGTCCCGTCCCCTCTCTGGCGAAACGCCGGTGCGGGGATAGGTTGTGAGCATGAAATCCCAACCCATCGATTCCGACCG